>JBIOWS010000305.1:0-2427 GCA_044868745.1 Candidatus Polarisedimenticolia bacterium | reverse complement strand
GACTGTGCTACGGTTGCCCCGCGCGAGCAAAGGCTGCGGAGCTGCGAGGTTCGACGTATGTACCGGGTGAGCGAGAGCGTCGATTTCTGCTATGGCCATCGACTCCTCCGCTACCAGGGCAAGTGCTCCCACCTTCACGGTCACAACGGCAGGGCCGAGATCGAGCTCGTCTCCGACTCGCTCAACGAGCAGTCGATGGTGGCGGACTTCTCCGACATTGCGCGCATCGTCAAGGGGTGGATCGATCAGAACCTCGATCACCGGATGATCCTGCACCGGGAGGACCCGCTTGCCGGGGTGCTGCGCCGGCACGACGAGCCGCTGTTCCTGATGGACACCGATCCGACCGCCGAGGCGATCGCGCGGCTGATTTACGAGTATGCCGTCTCCCAGGGGCTGCGGGTCCACAGGGTCCGGCTCTGGGAGACCGGAACCTCGGTCGCCGCCTACGGCCCCGCTCCCGGGCGGCGAGAGTGAGGCCGGCCGCGGCCAGACTGCGCCGGTGAGGCTCCTGCGGGAGAGCTTCTCGGGCGTCAATGCCCGATTCCACCTGGTTGGCTTCTACGCCCTCGCGACCCTGTTTCTGCGCATCGCCGAGTCGTTCAGCGACGATCCGACCTGGGTGCCCGCCATCGCGGCGGTCTTCCTCCTGTTCCACGGGGGGGTCTGCGGCATCCTGGGGCTCGTCTATCAGGCCGCCGCCGGCCGTTCCGAGCCGCTCTCCTTCGCACGCTACTCGACCAGCCTGTTCTTCCCCTTCCTCTGGCTGTCGCTCAAGATCAGTCTGATCATCTACGGACTGACCGGGGCCGCGGCGGGCGCCTATCACTTCCTGTCGGGCACGCAGGCGCCGATCGAGCGCTCGCTCTCGACGGTCATCTTCTGGACCGGGCCGCTCATCGGCTTCGGGATGCAGGCGCTCGCGCTGTTCAGCATGCCGCTCTGCATCCTGTCGCGGGAGCGGCGGGAGCCGGCGGCGCCGATCCGGGCAGGGGCGAGGATGTTCCAGTCCTCGCCGGAGGCCCGCTGGCTGCTTCTGCTCCTGGTCGCCATCGCCTGTCTCGGCGGAGCGCTGCAGTATGCCGCGGGACCAGGGGGGAGCAAGGCGGCCCCGGACGTCCCCGAGGCCCTGATCCTGTTCGCCAACTCCTATCTGGCGCTGGTGGCTTTCTTCGGCGCCACACGCCTTGTCCTGCTCCGCTTCCGGAGCGCTGTCAGGGTGCGGCCGCCCGATGCGAACGCGGAGGCGCCCGGGCCGCCGGCGTAAACGGTCGGATCGGGAAGGCCAGAGCGTCGGAAGGCGCGGATCCTCTCGGCGCACTTGCTGCAGTCGCCGCAGTGTCCTCCCCGCCGCGGGTTGCTGCACGACAAGGTGAGCTCGAGAGGAAGCCCTCTCCCACGTCTGATCACCTGGTCCTTGGTGAACCGGCGGTAGGGGGCCAGGATCCGGAGCGGCGCCTTCAGCCCGACCCGCAGGGCATGCTCCATCGCCCGGAAGAAGGCGTGCGTCGCGTCGGAGAACGGGTTGTTCGCAAGAACACCCGAGACCAGGACCGGTATCCTCCTGAGAGCGCAAAACGTGGCGGCCTTCGAGAGGAGCGCAATGTTCCGCCCCGGGAGGTAGACCGAGTCGTCCGCGGCGTCGAAGCCAGGTGGGCGCCGTCCGGTCGTGCTCCAGTGACTGCCGTACAGATCCGCCATCGGGACGTCGATCAGAGCCAGTGGCCTGAGTCGCCGGGATTTCAGCGAGCGCAGGAAGAGCCTGAGGTGACGGATCTCGACGCGCTCCCAGCGCATCCCGGCGCGCACGTACAGCGGTTGAACGGAACGGTGGGAGCGCAACAGGTCTCGGATGAGGACGGCGGAATCGAGCCCGCCGCTCATCAGGAGACAGGCGGTTTTCCAGGGTCTTCGCCGGTCCATCGGTCGGGGGGGTCGGGACACTGTCCCGCGTCGGTCGCGGGGGGACGATCTAGCGCAGTTTGTTCTCGGGCTTCTTCGGAGGATCGTTGGCCGGTCGCGGCGTGGGCTGCGGGCTCCCCTTGAACGACGGCACCAGCTCCTTGTTGATCGCCGCCCATTCTGGAGCTTCCTCCTCCGTCTCCACGATCGCCTCAATCGGGCACTCCGGCAGGCAGGCACCGCAGTCGATGCACTCCTCGGGGTCGATGATCATGAAGACTTCCCCCTTGTACTCCCCGGGATGGATGCAGTCGACGGGACACACGGCGACGCACGTCGCGTACCGCTCGCCCAGGCATTTTCCCGTGATGACGTAGGACACGGCTCGAGCCTCCTCTGAGAGTATTGCGCGACCCGAACGCGGGATGGTAGCACATATCATCCCGTTCTTGTAAACCCCCTCCTTCACGACGGATCGGCCGCCGCTCCGGTGGATGAGCGGCCCGCCGGGGCTTTGCGGGCGTT
>JBIOWS010000304.1:0-7985 GCA_044868745.1 Candidatus Polarisedimenticolia bacterium | reverse complement strand
TCGGCCTCGAGCGCGACGCCTTTCTCTGCGTGGAGGACGTCGGCGCCGAGATCGAGGAGGACGGGCCCAAAGGCGAACCGGTTCCGCGCGCGGCCATCGAGCAGCTCCTGCAGGAGGGCCAGGAGATCGTCGTCCAAGTCACCAAGGACCCCCTGCAACAGAAGGGGGCCCGCATCGCATCGCACGTCTCCCTGCCGGGCAGGTGCCTGGTGCACCTGCCGGGGGTGGCGCACGTCGGTGTCTCCCACAGGATCGACGACCCGATCGAGCGCGAGCGTTTGATGTCCGTCGTCCTGGAACTCGCGCGCGAGCTCGGGATCGGAGGCGGCTTCATCATCCGGACCGCGGGAAAAGGGCTGGCCGCGGAGGAGTTCGTCGCCGATGCACGCGCCCTGGCCGATCTTTGGGAGGAGATCCGCCGCCGCGCCGCAGTGCAGCCGGCCCCGGCGCTGCTGCACGAAGAGGCCGGGGCCGTCGAGAGGGTCCTGCGCGATGTCTTCACGCGCGATGTCCGGCAGGTTCTGGTCGACACCGATCGGGTCTACCGGCGGGCCCTGGACCTCGTGGGCCGGATGGAGCCGGCGCTCTCGCCGCGGATCCGGAGGTACGCGGGCCTTGCGCCGATTTTCGACGAGCACGGGGTCGAAGAGCAGCTGGAGCGCGCTCTCAGGTCCCGCGTCTGGCTCAAGTCCGGTGGATCGATCGTGATCAACCAGACGGAGGCCATGGTCGCCATCGACGTGAATACCGGCAAGTACGTGGGCAAGCGGCGGTTCGAGGAAACAATTCTCAGAACGAACGTTGAGGCGGCGCGTGAAATCGTCCGTCAAATCCGTCTGAGAGACCTGGGCGGGATCATCGTCATAGATTTCATCGACATGGCCGAGGGAGCGAGCAAGGCGGAGGTGGTCGGCACCCTCGAGCGCGAGATGAAAAAGGACCGGGCCAAGTTTCGCATGTTGCAAATCAGCGAGTTCGGCCTGGTGGAGATCACACGGCAGCGGACCAAGCGCAGCCTGGAAAGCGTCCTCTGCAGGCCTTGTCTCGGGTGCCACGGTTCGGGGAGGATCAAGTCCCTCGAGACGATCTCCTTCGAGATCCAGAGGTGGCTCCTCCGGAGGAGGGCCGACCCTCCGGTCGCGGCCGTCGTGGTGCGCGTCCATCCGGAAGTCGTCGCCTTTCTCGAGCGGGAGCGGGACGCGCTCGCGGCGGCCCTCGGTCCCGGCGGTACCTCCATCGTGATCGAAGGTGATGCCGCACTGGGCCCGGCGCAGTTCAGAGTGGGGGATTCCTAAGCGACCGCAGGCAGGCCCAGGAGGACGGTGGTGCCCTGCCCGGACGAGCTCTCGACGCTGATCGAGCCGCCGTGCTCCTCAACAATCTTGCGCACGATCACCATGCCGAGCCCCGTGCCGTGGGCCTTGCCGTGGGAGAAGAACGGCTCGAAGACCCGGCAGAGCACTTGCTCCGACATCCCGCAGCCGGTGTCGCGAACCGCCAGCAGGCAGCGACCGTCCTGGCGCTGGCAGCGGATCTCGAGGGTGCCGCCAGTGCGCATGGCGTCCAGCGAGTTCGACACGAGATTGTGGAGAACCCGCAGGAAGCGTTGCGCGTCGAGGGAGGCGCACGCCTCCTCGTCGAGGTCCAGAACCAGTTGGACTCCCCCTCGAGCCAGGCGAGCCTCGAAAGGCTTCATCGTCCGCCGTACCAGGTCGGCGAGACGGGCCTGCACTCGCTGGAGCGGCGGCGCTTCCTTCGAGAATTGCAGGAGGTCACCAGTCAGGCCGGCGAGCCGGTCGACCTCGGCGATGATCGTCTTCAGATGAGGCCTCGCGGGATCGCCTTCTGGCGCGCGCTCATGCAGCAGATCCGCCAGACCGCGGATGGCGGACAGAGGGCTGCGCACGTCGTGCACGATGGCGCGCGCCATCTGCCCGATCACGATGGTGCGCTCGGCGCGGACGCGATCCTCCACCAGGCGGGAGTTCTGGATGGCGATGGCGGCCAGACCGGCCAGGGCCTCGAGCCAGGGCAGGTCGGGTTGGTGGTGCGGCAGGTGCCTCTTGCTGTCGAGGTAGACGACGCCTATCACGTCCTGCCGCACGGCGAGCGGAAGGCAGAGGATCGCCTGCAAACGCAGCCGCACGACGCTGTCGGTCGCCGGGCGGGCAGCCTCGCCTCCTCCGAAGTCGCGGTAGATCGGCTTTCCCGTGCGGGCGACCTCCTCGGCCACCGAGCGGCTAACCTCCACATTGGCGGAATCGGCCGCGCCTCGTGCCCAGGGGACGAGGTGTTCGCCGTCCCGCAGGAAGAGATAGCCGCGCTCCGCCCCCGAGAAGCGCACCGCTCCCTCGAGGACTCTGTCCAGCACCTCGTCCACTGCCAGGGAGGATGTGATGGTTCGGGCGATCTCCATGAGGGTGACGAGGCGGTCCCCCTCCTCACGGGGGGGCGTCCTTTCCACGAGGAAGCGGATGGTGCAGCGGCAGCCCGCACCGAGGCCGATCTGGGCGCCATGCGCCAGCGGGCACCCGCCCTCCGGGACAGGCCGCCCGTCCATGGTCAGCCCGGGGCCGTCAGGATCGGCCAGGAGGTGGTGAATGCCGGCCCACAGCACGATCTGCGCATGGCGGGGCGCGACGCCGGGTAAGGCGAGGGTCAGATCCGCGGATCGATCGGAGCCGATGACGAACGGGGTCCTGTCCACGGTGACGGCCTTGGTGGGACCCTCCGGCTCGGAGATCTCGAGGCGAACGATCGGGCGTGGCAAGGACCTCTCCCCCGCGCTTGGCGACACGCCAGAATATGGGTTCGACCGCGGCGCGGCGCAATCCAATGGCGCTCCGGTCGCATTCGATGGAACGGGGAGACCGCAAGGAGGAAGGGGGAGCCGCCGCGGCCGAGTTCAGGACTTGACGCGGGCCTCCTGGCGGACCTTGAAGCGGCGGTCGAGCTCCTTCAAAGTGTCGACGATGCCGCCGTACTCGAGTTCCTCGTACCCGACCATAGCCGGGCCGAAGAAACCCTGCTCGCGGATCTCGATCGCCTTGCGCGCCGCATTGCCCCGCACGTGATCCCAGAAGGGGTGATCGAACGCGTCCGCGGGCTCGGCGAATTTGCCGCCGCGCATCGAGAACGCGATGCACGACACGATGGGGGGGCCGTCGAAGAAGGAGATGGAGGAATTCATTCGCACCGGCATCAGGGGGCCGTGGTGGCTGCCGCGGCTGAATCCCGACACGTAATGCGCCAGGCGGAAGGGAGCGAGCATCTCTCCCGTCGCCGGGAACTGGCTCTGTACGCGGACGAGCATGACGGGATCGTCCTTCCCGGAGTACTTGCCGGAGATGTTGTGTAACCTCGAGGTAGAAACGACCGCGGAGATTTCGCCGGTGCTGCGCGTGTGGATCGATTCGACCACGAATCTGTGGTTGTCGCGGAGCAGGGCCGCCACGTCGTAAAGACCCTCGGGGGTGTCGATCTCGATGACCCGATCCCCTTCGGTATGGTTCACGTCCATGATGGTGAAGCGGAACCCCTCCTTAATCTTGGGGCTCAACATCAGGCCGGGAGCGAACATCGGGTCGCAGAAGGCCAGGTAGAGGGGCAGGTTGTATGCGCCCGGCTCGGTCTTGTCGGCCATGAACAGCAGGAACGGCTCGGCCTCACGCTCGGCGAACTCCATCTCTGCGGACGCCGGTCCGAGACCCCGCACGTTGCCGGAGAAGGCGTCCTTCAACAGGTCCTGGCCGGCACCGTAGAGTCCCTCTCGCTTGGCCACGTCGGCGGCCGCCTTGAAGGCGTCCCAGCAGAGCTTGTGGACCTTGGGGTTGTCGACACCCCCCGTGTGCGAGGAGAGGATGGAAATATCGTCGCCCGTGTGGCAGACGAAGTGGTCGATGAGCAGGTCTCTGCCCTGCGCGGCCACGATCTCCTTGACGCGCTCGATCATTGTCTGGCTTGGCTTGATATGACCGCCGATGCTACCGACGTCAGCCTTGATGATGGACAGTGTGATTTTCATAGAAGTGCCGCCCTCCTGATGATGAACCTCAGATTGGGCTCATCGTAACACATCGTCTTCCGCAGCGTCCATATCGGGCCGCGTCGGTGGCCCCGGGTAAGGCCTGGGCCGCTCCCGGGACCCTCAGCGATGCGTGCCGCGCTCCCTTCGGTGGCGCACGGCGAGGCGAACCTTCCGGCGCTGCGCCGCTTCACGCTGCCGGCGCCGGCCGGTCGCTCCTGACGGGACGAGCCGCGGCACATCCGCAGGCCGCCCGTCCGGGTCGAGGGACACCATGGTGACGTAGGCGCTGCAACAGTGTGCCTCCTGGCCCGTCAGCGGATCCTCCGACAGGACCTTGACACCCACCTCCATCGAGGTTCGGAAGGAGGCGTTGACCGTGGCGTACATCTTGAGAATGTGACCGAGCCGGACCGGCGCCCGAAAGACGAGAGAGTCCACGGAGGCGGTGACCACGTTGGTGCGGCAGTGTCGTGTTGCCGCGATGGCGGCGGCCTTGTCGATCAGAGCCATCACGCGCCCGCCCCAGACGTGCCCGTACTGGTTGGTGTCCTCCGGCAGAACGATCTCGGCCATCTCGACATTCGGCGCGCCGGTCAGCTTGGTCCCGGTTCTGTCGCCCATGAAAAGCGAGAGTATCACAGGGCCGGGGCTTGACAGGTCGCGGGGCGGGAGGGTATAGTCCGGGGCTTAATTGAGACTGAGTCGCATTCACAATTGAGGCATCCGAGTGATCCGCTCGCTTGTCGTGCTCGCCGGTCTTCCTGTCACCTTGGCCGCATCCGTCCTGGTGGGTGGAGCGCGTCCGGCTTCCGAGTCAACAGTGAAGCAGGATTCACCGACCGCGCTCGGGCGCTATCTGATGGGGACTTTCCTCACCATCGAGGTCGCGCGGCCCATTCCGACCCGCGTTTTCGACGAGGCGTTCGCGGAGGTGGAGAGGCTGGAGCGGATCCTGAGCAACTGGAAGGAAGAGAGCGAAATCTCGCGCCTCAACAGGCGGGGCGACCGGGAGAGCTTCCGCTGTTCGCCGGAGCTCTTCGGGGCGATCCAAACGGCCTTGCGCTGGGCCGAAAGGACCGGGGGCGCCTTCGATCCGACGGTGGAGCCTGTGGTGCGCCGTCTGGGACTGCGCGGCCCCGAGGGACAGCTCCCGGCGATCCCGGATACTGTGGAGCCTCGGCTGGAAGGTTTCCGCGGGGAGGGGACGAAGGACGATCGGGCGCCGGCGTCCGTCGTCGGCTGGCGTCACGTCATGACGCGCCGGGTGCCGCGCCGGGTGTGCTTCGATCATCCGGGCATGGGGATCGACCTGGGCGGGATCGGCAAGGGGATTGCCCTTGATGCAGCAGCCGCGATCCTGGCACGTCACGGAGTCCGGTCGGCGCTCCTCGACTTCGGGGGCCAGGTCCTGGCGATCGGCTCACCCGCGGGGAGTCACGGCTGGTCGGTGGGTATTGCCGACCCGGGGGAGCGCCAGGCGGCCGTGGCCACGGTCCTCGCGCGGGACGTTTCCCTCTCCACCTCGGGTAACGGCGAACGTGCGCTTCAGAGCTCCTCCGGGCCGCTCGGTCACATCATCGATCCCTGGACGGGTGAGCCGGCCCGATTCGGAGGCACGGTCACCGTTCTGGCCTTCCGCGCCACCAGCGCGGATGCGCTGTCGACCGCCCTGTTCGTGATGGGACCCGAACGGGGTGCTGCCTGGGCGGAACAGCGCTCCATCGCCGCCCTGTTTCTGTGGCGGGAGCCCGGAGGCTCCCTGGGGCGAAAGGCCACCCCAGCTTTCGAGAGACTGCTCCACGAAAGCCGGGTGACTCGGAATCCCCCGGGCTTCGCGGGTGCGCGGCCATGAGTGGCGTCGACCGCGTGCGACGGATCGGCGGCGGAGGACTGCAGGCGCGAGGTTCTCTGGCCGGCGTGCTTCTGGCCGCCTCGATCGGAATCGGCCTCGGGGGGGCTGGCGGGTCGAACGCGGCCGGGGCGCCGAGCGCCGGCTCGCAGGCCTCGGTGGGGGAGCGGGACGCCGATCGCCAGGACCTGGAACACCGCCTGGCGGAGCTTGAGGCGGCGGTCGCTTCCTTGAAGGCCGACCTCGAACGGTTCCGGGTCGGGCAGGCGCCGGCACTGACTTCCGTCGCCGACCTGGAAAAGAAGATCGAGGCGCTGACGCTCGAGATCGAGAGACTCCGCCTGGGCGAGGCGGCAGTCCCGCTGGCGAAGACTGCTGTAGGTGGCTTCGGGCCGGCCGCCTCCAAGGTCTACGGGACGAGGAAAGGAGTCTCGCTCGGCGGTTACGGCGAGATGCTGTACCAGAACTTCGAGGCGCTGGCGGACGACAGCAGTCCTTCGCGCGAAACGGACGAGGTCGACTTCCTGCGGTCCGTGCTTTACTTCGGATACCGCTTTGATGGCCGCCTCCTGTTCAATTCCGAAATTGAGTACGAGCACGCGGAGGCCGGCGAGGGGGAGGCCGGCGAGGTTGCAGTGGAGTTCGCCTACCTCGACTTCAGGGCGTCGGGAGCCTTCGGCCTCCGCGGCGGCCTGCTCCTCCTGCCGATCGGCCTCGTGAACGAGCTGCACGAACCGCCAATCTTCCATGGCGCGCAGCGGCCCGACGTGGAGCGCTTCGTCATCCCCAGCACCTGGCGGGAGAACGGCGTGGGGATCTACGGCGAGGCCGGGCCGGTGTCGTATCGCGCCTGCCTGGTGGCGGGACTGAAGGCAACGGGGTTCTCGGCGGCGCAGGGGATCCGGGGAGGGAGGCAGGGCGGTGCCAGGTCGATCGCGGAAGACCTGGGTGCGTCCGGTCGAGTCGACTGGACCCCGATCCCAGGCTTTCTGGTCGGCGGATCGGCCTTCACCTCCAGGGTCGGGCAGGGTGCGGCCGGCCTGCGGGGGGCGCGCCTCACTCTCTGGGACGCCCACGCCGAGTGGAACCGGCGCGGACTCCATCTGCGCGGGCTCTACGCACGGAGCATCCTGAGCGACGCGGAGGCGGTGAGCGCGGCGAGCGATCCCGATCCGGCCGACCTGTTCGTGCCGGCGATCGGAGAGAGAATCCGGGGCTGGTACGGCGAGATCGCCTTCAATGTCCTGGCGCGGTACAAGCGCTCCGAGCAGGAATTGATTCCGTTCCTCCGCTACGAGGCCCTCGACACGCAGGCTGAGGTGGCGCCGGGGGCGGCGGCCGACCCGGCCAACGACAGGACAGTCAGGGTCTACGGCCTCACGTACAGACCGATCCCGAATGTCGCGGTCAAGGTCGACCTGCAGGACCGCAGGAACAAGGCTGGCACGGGTGTCGACCAGGTCAACCTGGCGCTGGGGTACCTTTTTTGATGATGCAGCAGCGCGGGGGTCTTGCCTTCGTTCCGCTGGTGGTGCTGGCCGTCGGAGCGGGCCAGGCAGCGGGGCACGTCTACCTGACGCAGCAGCAGGCGATCGACAGGGCCTTCCCGTCTCCGCAGCGGGTCGAGAGGCGCACCCTCTTCCTCGACCCGGAACAGACGCGCCAGGCCGCTGAACTGGCCGGCGCACCGATCGAGTCACGCATCGTCCCATACTACGTCGGCAGCCGAGATGGTCAGGTCACGGGATACGCCTACTTCGACACTCATCTGGTGCGGAATCTCCAGGAGACAATCCTGATCCTGGTGAGCCCGGAGGGAGGGATCGCCCGGATCGAAGTCGTGTCCTTCGACGAACCGGACGACTACCTTCCCGTGGATCGTTGGCTGCAGCAGTTCTCCGGCAGACTCCTGGACGACGAGCTGTCGCTGAAGCGGGGCATCCGGTCGATGACCGGAGCCACGCTTTCGGCGCGGGCCGTCACGCAGGCGGCCCGCCGTGTCCTGGCCCTTCATCATCTGTTCGTCGCTCCGCCGCCCGCCCACAGGGAGCCGGGACACACTCCGACCGGGACGGCGCCGTGAGCGGCTTCGAGAAAATTCTGCTTCAC
>JBIOWS010000303.1:0-2650 GCA_044868745.1 Candidatus Polarisedimenticolia bacterium | reverse complement strand
TCCCCTTGAACTGGGGCCCGCGGGCCACCGCCTCCACCTCCAGCTCCTTCTGGAGCTGCTCGCGACCGACCCCGGGGGCGTAGCCGCAACGCCGCATCTCCAGGTCCCAGGCGTCCCCCGAGGCCCCTTCGCCAAGCAGGAGAAGCCCGCACCAGTAGCTCCGCAGCGCCTTTTCCGACTCGTTCTCGTCGTAGTAGGCGTTGCCCGTGAGCAGGGCCCGTTCGATCCCCGGGACGACTCCCCGGGGGTGCTCGACGTTGACCCCCACGACCGCGACAGCCAACAGGAGGCAGGCGACCGTCTGCTCCGGGCCGGGCCGGAGCAACCGCGCCCTCGCGACCATGTCGCCGGAGCGGATGGCGAACGCCACGGCCAGCTCCCAGACCCGGCGCAACATGCCTCCTAAACGGACCAGGCTGTCGCCGGCGAAAAGCGCCAGGATCGGCACGACCGGCACGCGGAAGCGCGCGAAATTGAAGAACAGCAGGACCGTCGCCGTGTAACCGAACAGGAGGACGTACAGAGGGAGCAGCCTCCGCCACTGACGACGGCTCAGGTAGAGGCCGAGCAGGCCGAAAGGGGCCACCGTCCCGAAGGTGGAATACAGGTGGAGGCGCACCGGCAGCCAGCGGCGGCCGAACGGTATCGACAGTGTGGGCCACGTCGGGGGCGGGCATACCGGGTTGAGCGAGGCAAGGAAGGGCGAGAATTCCTGCAGGACCTCATAGTCGAGATTGTCCGGCAGCTCGAAGAAGTTCCAGAAGTGGGCCATCTTGCGCCAAAGGAGGCCCCCCCACGCCAGCGGCTCCTCCGCGATGAACTTCGCTCCCTGGCGGAACCAGAACCAGGAGGACCGCATCGGGGTCAGGCTGCGACCTTCAATCTCCGAGGCGCGCGCGATGAAATCGGCGTGCTCGTATTTGGGGTCGGGCCGCACGAACGGCGGAGGGACGTACAATCCATTGGCGTCCGCATTGTTGCCGATGAAAAACACCTCCCCGCCTCCCGTGGTCAGCAGGACGAACTCGTTCGAGACGACCCAATTCCGCAGGGTGACCGGCGCGATGATCAGGACGGCGCCCAGCGTGAACGCACCGGCCGCCCGCGCTCCGTTCCGGCTGAACCCTCCGCCGAGCCACAGCGCCAGGAGCGCCAGCACCGGGGCCAGGAGGATGAAGTTGTCGCGGTCGAGCGTGATCAGACCGTACGTCGCGCCGGCCACGGCGAACATCCGGATCCTTCCGGATGCCTCCCCGGCGCGATCGAGGAGGATGATCAGGAGAAGCGTCAGGAATGGAGACAGGAAGGTTTTCATGATCATCCCTTCGAAGAAGATGAACGGGCCGTAGAGGGCGATCAAAAGGGCCGCCAGTAGCCCGCGGCGGTGGTCGAACAGGCGGCGCCCGGCGGCATACGTGAGCAGCACGGTCCCGCAGCCGAGGACCGATTGCACGATCAGGATGTGCATCACGTTGTCGCCGACGGCCTTCATCAGCAGGCCGAGCAGGTAGGCGTACAAGGGACTCTGGACGAAGGGGTCCTTGCCGAGCCAGGCACCCGCGGCGATCTCCTTGGCCCAGTTGTAGTACAGACCGGGGTCGAGATCCTCGGGAGCGACCAGGGAGGTACCGCCGACCTGCCAGACGTACACCAGCCGCAGCGCCAGCGCCAGGGAGCACAGGGCGGCGACCGGGAGCCAGTCGGGGAGGCCGATCGGCCCCCCTTCCCGCAACGTTCGTCTTTTCAAGAACTCCAGCACACCCACCCCGCCCCGTGACTGGGGCGCGATTATACAGCGCACCGTCGACCGCCCGGTACCGGCGCCTGCCCTGAGGAGGATTGACTCGCGAGCGGCTTTTCGACACAATCGCCGCCCACGCGCGGCGCGTTCCCTTCGCCGCGCAGGGAGGATCTCCACTGGCTTCGCGTTCCGTCCCTCTCGCCTGCAAGGAGATGGAGGGGCTCTACGATCGGTGGATCCAGCACCTGCGCCTGCGACTGGCGGATCCGAAGACCGATCGTAACGAGTTCTGCCGGGAGGTCCTGACCGAGATTTATTACGGGCCGAAGGCGCGCTACGCCGACCTGGTCGCCGGCCGGCCTCTCTCGGAACAGGTGCTCCTGGCCCAGTTCGATCCGCGCAACGTCACCCTGGAGGCTGAGTACTATGCCGAGTGCGACCCCGCCGAGTACGCGCGCGTCAAGCCGCTTCTCTGGCTGTGGATCCAGTTCGACCATTCGCCGCTCGGTCAGAACGTCCACCTGGGGTTCCTGTTCCGGAGGCTGATCGCGGCGCACGTATTCCGCCGCTGCGGGCGCAACGTGAAGATCTTCCGCGACGTCGAGGTCTCGTTCGGCTACAACATCTCGGTGGGGGACAACACCACGATTCACCGCTACGTCCTGCTGGACGATCGCGGCGAGATCGACATCGGGCGGGACGTCTCGATCTCCGACTACACCAACATCTACTCGCACGCCCACGACATCGAGGACATCAACCGCGTGACCTGCGGGCGGACCGTCATCGCGGACGGGGCCCGGATCACCTACCACGCCGTCGTGCTCACCGGCATGACCATCGGCCGGAACGCCATGGTCGGCGCCATGGGCGTGGTGACGCGTCCCGTTCCCGACCACCACATCAACG
>JBIOWS010000302.1:0-6774 GCA_044868745.1 Candidatus Polarisedimenticolia bacterium | reverse complement strand
ACTGCGCCAGCAGCAGGCCAGCCTGAGCGAGGAGAAGATCCAGCAGGTGCAGAAGGAGATCCTCAACAAGCGCACGGAGCTCGACCGCATCAACGAGGACGCCACGAAGGAGATGAAGTTCCAGCTCAACGACGCCCAGAGCCGCTTCCAGCAGATGCTGGTCCAGACGGTCGAGACTTACGGCAAGGAGAAGAATCTGGCGCTCATCCTCAACAAGGGCGTGATCGACTACAACGCTCCGCAGGTCGACATCACCCAGGATTTGATCGCCAAATTCAACGCCATGCACAAGCCCCCCCCGCCGTCCACCGCCAAGGCTCCGCAGAAAAAGGCGCCGGAGAAGCCGAAGGGATCGCCCTAGGGCAAGGGCGACGCCTGGGGCGCGATTTGGGCACCTACACTCTGGGGGAGATCGCCTCGCGCGTCGGCGGGTCGGTGCGCGGGGATCGCGACCGTCAGGTCAGCGGACTCAAGCCGCTGGACCAGGCCGGTCCTGCGGACCTGAGCTTCCTGGCGCATGCTCGCTACCGCAGGGCTGCCGCAGCGTCGCGCGCCGGGGCGATTATCGCGGGCCAGTCGCACGTTCTCCCGGGCCGCGATCTCATCCTGGTGGACAATCCCTACGGCGCTCTGGCCTGCGCCATGGGGTTATTCTTTGAACTCGAGCGACCGGCGCCCGGAATCAGCCCACAGGCGGTCATCGGCGGTGAGACCGTCCTAGGCGAGGAGGTGTCGATCGCCCCGTTTGCTGTGGTCGGGCGGCGTTGCGTCGTGGGCGACCGCGTGGCACTGATGGCGGGTGTCGTCCTGGGAGACGACGTGACGGTCGGGACGGACAGTGTTCTGCACCCGGGAGTGGTCGTCTATTCCCGCTCCTTCCTGGGGTGCCGAGTCACGGTGCACGCGGGGAGCGTCATCGGCAGCGACGGGTTCGGTTATGCGGAGGAGGGCGCGGACCGGGCCAAGATCCCGCAGGTAGGAAACGCGGTGATCGAGGACGACGTCGAGATCGGCGCGTGTGCGACCATCGACCGTGCGACGTTCGGCAGCACGATCCTGGGGAAGGGAACCAAGGTCGACAATCTGGTCCAGGTGGGGCACAACGTGGTGATCGGACCGGGATCGATCCTGGTCGCCCAGTCCGGGATCGCCGGGAGCACCCGTCTCGGCGCATCTGTCGTCCTGGCGGGACAGTCCGGAGCGTCGGGCCACCTCTCCCTCGGGGACCGTTCGATTGTGGGCGCGAAATCGGCCGTGCTGAGTGACCTGCCGCCCGGGTCGTTCGTGGTCGGGTATCCAGCCGTCGATCACCGGGAGTGGAAGAGAGGTCAGGCCGCGCTGCGCCGGCTTCCCGAGCTCCTGCGCCGCGTCGCCCGGTTGGAGCGTCTCGAGGCGCAGGGGCGCGCCGGGGCGAGCGGACGCAGTGCGGGGCGCACCGCCCGGAAGCGCGGGGCCCACGCCGGCTGAGCCGGCGTCGCAGGGAGGAGGTCCCATGGAGACTCGCCGCGGGGTTCTGGACATCCGGGGGATTCTGGAGGTGCTTCCGCACCGCTATCCCTTCCTGCTCGTCGATCGGATCGAGTCGATCGAGGAGGGGAGGCGCGTGGTCGGGATCAAGAACGTCACGTTCAACGAGCCGTTCTTCCAGGGGCATTTCCCGGGCGCCCCGGTCATGCCGGGCGTCCTGATCGTCGAGGCGATGGCCCAGGTGGGAGCGGTCCTGCTCCTGCGCGGGATCCCGGATCGGCATAGGAAGCTGGTCTACTTCGCGGGGATAGACCGCGCCAAGTTTCGCAGGCCGGTAACGCCAGGAGACCAGCTCCGTATCGAGGTCGAGGTCCTCAAGCTGCGATCCCGCTCCGCGCGGCTGCGCGGGGAGGCGTTCGTGGACGGAGCGCTGGTCGCCGAGGCCGAGCTGTTCTCTTCGATGGTCGATCGCGACGCCGCTCCGGAGGCGTCTTGAGCCGGCCCGGCCGCCCTCAGATCCACCCGACCGCTGTGGTGGATCCCGGAGCCACGCTCGGGCACGGGAGCGCGGTCGGGGCTTTCAGCGTCATCGGTGCCGAAGTGTCGCTCGGAGAGGGCTCTTCGGTCGGCCCGCACGCGGTGATCGAGGGGCCGGCCACACTCGGCTCGCGCTGCCGCGTCTTCCCCTTCGCCTGTCTCGGGATGGCACCCCAGGACCTGAAGTACAGGGGTGAGAAGACGACGCTCGTCATCGGCGACGACAACATCTTCCGCGAGGGAGTGACGGTGAACCGCGGGACGGTGGGCGGGGGAGGGATCACCCGGATCGGATCGAACAACCTGTTGATGGCGGGCACTCACGTGGCGCACGACTGCCAGGTCGGCAGCCAGGTGATCTTCGCGAACGCGGCCACCCTCGCGGGGCACGTCACGGTGGAGGACGGCGCCACGATCGGAGCGTTTTCCGGCGTGCACCAGTTCTGCCGCGTGGGACGATACGCTTACATCGGCGGCTACTCGGTGATCACCCAGGACGCGCTCCCCTACATCCTCACGGTCGGGAATCGCGCCAAGAGCTTCGGCATCAATGTCATCGGGCTGGAGCGCAAGAGCTTCGCTCCGGAGGCCATCCACGCTCTGAAGACGGCCTACCGCATCTTGTTCAGGTCGCGACTCACGCTGCAAACGGCGCTCGAGCGGCTCGAGCGTGAGTTCCCGGACCGCGCAGAAGTCGCCGCGCTGGCGGACTTCATCCGGAGGAGCAAGCGCGGGGTGATCCGCTGACGCCTGGGGGCGGAGAGGCCGGGGGCCGGCCGACGCGCGTCGCGGTGATCGGGGTGGGTAGCCTCGGACAGCATCATGCCCGGATCTACGCCGGGACTCCCGCCGCGCGGCTCGTGGCCGTCGTAGACCGGGATGCGGAGCGCGCCAGGTCCGTGGCGGCGCGCCACGGCGTGGCGGCGCTCACGGATCACCGCGATCTGCCGGGTGATCTCGACGCCGTGAGCGTGGCGGTGCCGACGTCGGCCCACCCGGAGGTGGTCGAGTCCTGCCTGGCGCGCGGGCTCGCCGTGCTTGTCGAGAAGCCGATGGCGCCGACCCTCGAGGAGGCCGAGGCGATGGCCGCGGCGGCTTCCAAGGCGGGTCGGCCACTGCTGGTCGGCCACACCGAACGCTTCAACCCGATCGTCCGGGCCGTGGCCTCGCGCGTGCGCGAGCCGCGCTTCATCGAGGCGCACCGCCTCGGGGTCTTCTCCCCCCGCAGCACCGATGTCGACGTCATCCTGGATCTGATGATCCACGACCTGGACGTCATCCTGAGCCTGGTCCCATCGCGCGTGGCGGCGGTCGATTCGGTGGGCGTGAAGGCCCTCACCGATAAGGTGGACATCGCCAATGCCCGACTCCGATTCGAGAACGGCTGCGTGGCCAACGTGACCGCGAGCCGGATCAGCACCGAGCGGGTCCGGAAACTGCGTATTTTCGAAGCCGCGTCGTACGTTTCCATCGATTACGCTCGGCAGGAGGCGGCGGCCTACTCGTTGAAGCGAAGCGCCGGCCGGCGGCCGGAGATCGTGCGGGAGGAGGTCGTGGTCCCACCGGAAGAGCCGCTCCTGATCGAGCTGGAATCGTTCCTCGCCCGGGTCCGGGGCGAGGAGGCGCCCGGCGTGGCCGCAGAGGAGGGACTCAGGGCACTGCGGGCCGCCTTCCAGATCATCGCCCAGATCGGCGAGGGTGCCCGCTAGGGGGCGGGGAATGCAGGAAGCAGCGCGGATTGCCGAGTTCCTCAGGCAGCGCGTCGCCCGAGGCGACTTCCCGGGGGCCAGCTACCTGGTCGCCGAAGGTGGCCGCATCCTGGCAGAGGGGGCATGCGGCTTCGCCGTGGTGACGCCGGAGCGGATCCCGGCCACCCCGGAGACGATCTACGATCTCGCCTCGCTCACGAAGCCGCTGGCGTGCGCCCTGATCGCCGCGCGGCTGGCCTCCGAGGGCCGGCTGGGCTACGACGATCCCCTCTCTCTCCGGTTTCCGGCCTGGGTCGCCGCGGATGACAAGGCCGACATCACCCTGTTGGACCTGCTGTGCCACCGCTCTGGCCTGCCGGCGTGGCAGCCTCTCTACCTGCACGCCGGCGACAGGGAAGGGCGCGTCCGGCGGCTCCTCCAGGCTGCTCTCACGCACCCTCCCGGGCGGGGTGTCCTGTACTCCTGTCTCGGCTACATCCTGCTCGGGTTCGCCCTGGAGGGGGTCGCCGGTGTCCCGCTCGACCGACTCTTCGCCGAGCAGGTGACCGGTCCTCTGCACGTGACCGAGCTCCTGTTCAACCCCCCCGCCGCCCTGAGACGGCGGATCGCCGCCACGGAGGAGGGCAATCAGCGCGAGATGGACCTCGCCGGGCCGGAGGGGCGCCGCTACAATGGGTGGCGCGACGCCGTGATCTGGGGGGAGACACACGACAACAATGCCCGCAGCCTCGGCGGCGTGAGCGGAAACGCGGGACTGTTTGGAACAGCCCGTGCCGTTCACACGGTTGCCAGGGAGTTTCTTGGAGCGGGGATCGGCATCCTTGCGGACGGGGAGCGGGCCGTGTTCGAGACCAACTACACCGGCGGATTCGCAGAGGATCGCTCGGTCGGTTTTCAGCTCGCCAGCAGCCCCGGCTGCTCCGCTGGTCCCGCCCTCTCGAGGAGATCCTTCGGACACACCGGCTTCACGGGAACATCGCTCTGGATCGATCCGGAGACCCGCCGGATCTACATCCTCCTGACGAACCGTGTCCATCCACGGTTCCGGGAGATCGACATGAACGCCATCCGCCGGGAGTTCCACGCGATCGCCGCGACGCTGTGAGGTTACCCCC
This sequence comes from Candidatus Polarisedimenticolia bacterium, assembly GCA_044868745.1. Classification (GTDB taxonomy): domain Bacteria; phylum Acidobacteriota; class Polarisedimenticolia; order Gp22-AA2; family Gp22-AA2; genus JBIOWS01. Next base: position 1,946 of record JBIOWS010000302.1, on the reverse strand, counting down.
GGACGAGCGCGCCCGTTATGAGACGGGAGGCCCATGGAATTTCTTTCCCTGCAGGAGCCTGCAGCGCAGCCCGCGCCCCGGCTGACCCGGGTGGAGGCGGTCCTCGTATCGCTCGCCCTCCACCTGCTGACGCTTCTGCTCGTCTTGATTCTTCCGAAGAGCCTTCCAGAATCGGTGCTCGCCTTCTTCCGATCCAGACCCCCGAGCGCCGCGGCTGGCGCCGCCGCGGAACCGGCCTCGGCTCAGACTCTCCCCGAGCGGGCCGACCAGCCGAAGATCCCCTTGAAGTTCGCCTACGTGAAAGTGCCGAACGACACGGCGACCGCACGGAATCCGACCGCTCCGCTGCTGTCGGACAAGAACCGCCGGGCCCGGCAGGAAGTGCCGACTCCCCGAGACGTCCGCGAGTTCTCCATCGATCCGCACTCGCGGGGCGACAGCATCGACCGCGTCCGTCCCGACCCCTCCGTGCCCGAGGGACCCGAGAGCGTCGAGCCGGCACCGAGGCCGGCAGACACGGCCGGAACCGCCCAGGCGAGTGCCTCCGGGCGCAGCGCTCGTGGGCCGAAGGGAGAGCCGGGGGATCGGACCCCGGCCGTCGAGGGCCCCGCTCCCCGGCCGACGGGGGAGAGGATGGAGGCCGCCGGCGGTCCGGAGAGCGGGGAGAAAAGCGAGCCGGGAGCGGGGGCGGGCGACAGCCAGGAGGATCTGCGGCAGGCCCTCTCGAACCTGAAGGCCGGGGAGTACAAATTCCAGTTCAACAACTCGGGATACCTGCGCGACGGGAGCTACGGGACGATGTCGTTCGACACGCAGGACTTTCCGTGGGGAGACTACGCCAGGAGGATCTACGTGGTGATCCGCAACAACTGGTTCGCGCGCATCCCGCTGGCCGCTCGCGAGGGGATTCGCGGGTTCGTCTGCTGGCGATTCATCATCGAGAAGAACGGGACGATCTCACGAATCCTCCCCCTCAGGTCCTCCGCGATCCCCCCGTTCGACAAGGCGGCCGCCGATGCGCTCGAGGCCAGCAGCCCGCTGCCGCCTCTGCCGGCGGGCTTCCCCAACGCGCGGGAGGGGGTGGTCTTCTGCTTCTATTACAACATGCTACCCGGCGAGGCCGACTAGAGAGGGCGGCTACAAGGAACGTCCGAACAGGCTGGCCAGGAGGGCCAGGTCCTCCCCGTCCACCACGCCATCCAGGTTCAGATCGACCGGCAATCCGTAGCGGCCGGCGAGCGGATCGAGCATGCGATCGGGATCGAGCCTGCGGTTGCAGACAAGGGCGAAGTCCGGGAGATCCATCCCGACCTCGAAGGTGCCGCTCTCCACGACGACCCGGCTGAAGCCGGAGCCGCTCTGCAGCAGGCTTCCGTTCGCCTGGATCGTGAAGTCCTCGCCCCTCACAGCCCCGAAGGCGTGGGCCAGGATCGCCAGATCGAAGCCGTCGACGCGCCCGGACCCGTCGATGTCGGCGCGCTCCTTGAGGATGTTCGTCAGGACGATCGGTGCGGCGTCCCCTCCATCGAACAGGACGATATCGGGGTAGGTGATGTCCGTCGCCAGGTCGACGTTCCCGGCCGCGATCCGGGTGGCTCCGTCCCTGATGCCCGAGGGGTTGAAGCTGGAGTCGGTGTAGAAGAGGCCATTGGCGATGCCCATGTAGATTTCCACGTTCGGTGTCGAGGGGTCTCCGTCACCGCTCGACAGGGCCACCAGATCCGCGACGCCGTCCTGGTTCAGATCCACGAACGACACGTCGGTCGGGGGGCTCGCGAGGGGCAGCGCAGCCGGGTGTCCCGGCGGGGGCACCAGGCCGGCGCTGCTCGGCAGGTAGATCCCGAGCGTGGAACTGTCCGGCTCGACGACGGCCAGGGTGGTTCCCAGGGAGTCATTGTCGAAGCGCATCCCCGGATCGGACGTGGGAGTGGCGGGGCTGGGGCAGA
>JBIOWS010000301.1:0-5348 GCA_044868745.1 Candidatus Polarisedimenticolia bacterium | reverse complement strand
TCGGCCTGAGAAGCCGCGGTACGGCCGGATCACGCCAGCTTGCGTCCGAGGACCTTCTCGAGCGCCGAGAGCGGCACGGCACCTGAGCGGATCACGCGGGGCGGCTCGGTGCTCAGGTCAATTACCGTGGAGGCCAGACCCCCGGTTGTCGGGCCCCCATCGAGGATCAGTGCGACCTCCTCCCCGATGGCTTCCAGGACCTCGGAGGCGGACGTCGGTGCGACCTGGCCCGATCGGTTGGCGCTCGTGGCCACGATCGGTCCGCCGGCGGCGCGCGCCAGAGCGGAGGCGACAGGGTGCGAAGAGATACGGATCCCCACAGTGTGGCCTCCGCCCAGCAGCCGGGGCGAGAGGATGGGGGACGCGGGCAGGACCAGCGTGAGGGCGCCCGGCCAGAAAGACGCCGCCAGACGGTGCGCCGTCCCCGACAGCTCCCTCACGCACAGCGCAGCCGATTCCTCGTCGGCGGCTATCAAGGGGAGGGCCATGCGCTCCGGACGTCCCTTCGCCTGGAAGACCGCCTCGACCGCCACCGGGTTGCGTGGGTCAGCCGCCAGGCCGTAAAACGTCTCCGTCGGGTAGGCGACGATTTTGCCGGCGCGCAGGAGCTCCGCCGCCCGGGAGACAAGAGCCGCATCGGGACGGTGCGGGTCGATCCGTTGCACCCGTCGCATAGGGTCTCCAACCTCCTCATCGGCAGGGGTTGACTATACCATCTGGCGAACTGTTCATCGACAGCCCGCACGGTGCGCGCGTGCGGAAGGCAAGGGCTCTCGAGCGGAGCAGGGCGCTCCGCGAGCGTTGCAGGGTCTATATTGCCTGGGGCACGCACCTGGCGCAGGAGGCGCTGGAGGCGGGGGCGCCGCTTCGCGAGGCGATTGTCGGCCCCCGCCTGCTCGAATCAGCAGAGGGAGCGCGAGTCCTGGAGCGGCTACGGGCGAGAGGGTTGCCGATCGCCCGGACGACGACGCGGATCCTCGAGTCGATCGTCGAGGGGTCTGGCGATCAAGGCATCCTCCTGCTGGTCGAGCGCTCCGACGTCGACCTAGCCGATATTCTGTCGGGCCGGCCAACGCTCGTTCTCGCGGCGCACGGCGTTCAGGATCCCGGCAACCTTGGGTCGATCCTCCGCAGCGTCCGGGCCTTCTCTGGCGAGGCGTTGATCGCCCTGGAAGGGTGCGCCGATCCATTCGGCAGCCGGGCGGTGCGCGCGGCCATGGGCGCCCAGTTCACGCTAGCCGTGGCCTGCGAGGGCGCTGAGGCCTCCCTCCGGGCGGCCCGCTCCGCAGGACTGCGGGTTGTGGCGGCCGATCCGGTGGGAGAGGACCTCCCTCCGCACGTCGATCTCAGCCGTCCGACCCTGCTCCTAGTCGGCAGCGAGGGGGCGGGGCTGCCGCGTCACCTTTTGACCACGGCCGAGTGCCGAGTCCGGATACCGATGGCGCCCGGAGTATCATCGCTCAACGTACACGCGGCCGCGGTTGCAATGCTCTACGAGACGGCCCGTCAGCGTGGCTTCCCCAAGGCTCGAAGGCGGGAATGACCTAGTCCAGCGCGCGGCCCCGGCTCGCGGGCGGTCGGGTCATGGTGATCTCCTGATCGCGGGAGTGCGGGAGCGTGAACGTGAAGACGGATCCTTTGCCGATCTCGCTGGTGACACGGATCGAGCAGCCGTGCAGTCTGAGGATGTCGCGGACGATCGAGAGACCGATCCCCGTGCCTTCGTACCTTCGGCTCGGGCTCGCGTCGACCTGGTAGAAGCGTTCGAAGATTTTCTCCAGAGCCTCTGGGGCGATGCCGATCCCCGTATCAGCGATCTCGACTTCGACGAATCCCCTCGCGCCACGACGTGCCGTCACGGTGATTCGCCCGCCATCGCGGTTGAACTTGACCGCATTCGTCAAAAGATTGGTCAGAACCTGGCCGATCTTGACCCGGTCGCCGCGAACCGCCAGATCGTCCGCCTCGTACTGTGTGGTGACGGAGATATTCTTCTTCCGGACGCGCTCCCCGACCATCTCGACCGCTTCGTCGATGAGCTGCCAGAGGGGAGCGTCTTCCAGCGTCAGCTGCGTCTCCCCCTTCTCCATTCTCGAGAACGAGAGCAGGTTGTCGATCATCTCGATCAGCCGGTCGATGTTCTTCAGAGCAACGCCCAGGCCACGCTCCTGCTCCGGAGTGAGGGGGCCCAGCTTGCGCTTCAGGATCATCTCCGTGTAGCCCTTGATGGACACAAGCGGTGTGTGGAGTTCGTGCGATACGTTTGCCAGAAGGTTTGACTTCATCTCGTCCAGCGACTTCAGCTCGGTGTTCAGAAGCTCAAGCTGCTGATTGCGCTGGGCCAGCGCCTTCTGGGCCTCCGCCAGTTCGCGGTAGGCCACCTCGAGATCGGATTTGGCCTTGGACAGTTCGTCCAGGCTGCGGTGCAGGCTCCTCTCACCCTCCACGCGCTGCGTGACATCACGGGCCCCGACGATGATGCCGAGGGTTTCCCCCGCAGCCGAACGGACAGGACCGGAAAAGAGATCGACCAGCGCCCGACGCGGCGCGCTCACCTCGAGCCCCTCCGCCCGAGCCTCAGACTGTGAGCGGGCCGCCGCCAGGAAGGTTTCCATCTTCTCGGGCTCGGTGCAGCGCGCCTTCAAAAGGCTTACGAGCGACGCTTCCGTCAGTCCGGCCAAGTCCTGCACCCCGAACAGGGCGCACATCGCCCGGTTGGCGAGCGTGACGGAGGGCCCGCGCGGGGTCACTTCGATCACCAGGATGCCGTCTCCGGACGAATCGAGTGTAGCCTGGAGGCGCGCCTGACTCTCTGCCAGCACCCTTTCGAAGCGCGCGCGCTCCGTGACGTCGGTCACAGTTCCGATGACCGCTTTCTGTCCCTGATGGTCGATCGCCGACCAGGCGATTCGCGCCTCCACGTGAGGACGGTCCCGACTCAGCAGGAGGCAGCTCGTCTCTCCCTCCGGCTGCTCGCCGCTCTCGGCGCGACGCACGACCTCCAGGATGCGCAGCAAGTCCCGGGCGTGGACCAGGGACTTGAACGGCAGTCCCCGGAGTGCCTCCTCGGGGAGGCCGAGCAGCCGCGCCAGCGCCGGATTGGCGTAGGCGATCCTGTCTCGTTGCACGATGAAGGCGCCGTCACTCAGACCTTCGACGAGCCGTCGGTATCGCTCTTCGGACTCCTTGAGCCGGGCCTCGAGCGCCACCTCCTCCGTCAGATCGCGCGCGGCGAGTAGCATGGCGCCCGGAGTGCCGCCCTCCTCCTCCGCCCCGGCGATCGAGACTCGCGCCAGAAAGGTGCTGCCGTCCCGTCTTTGCCATCGCAGGCTCTCCGTGATCCCGGCCTCTCGCAGCGATCGTCTGGCGAGCTTAGGCAGAACCCGTTCCCAGTCCCCAGGCACGAAGAGCACTTCGACGTGGCGCTCCAAGACCTCCTCGGGATCCCAGCCGGTCAGATTCACGGCTCCGCGGCTGAACGACAGAATCCTCCATTCCGCGTCGGTCAGGACCAAGGCGATGTCCGGCGGGCCGCCCGCGAGCGTCCCGAGATCCGTCGGGCGGCCCCTGGCCTCCCCGAGGCGGGTCCGCAGGTCGCTCAGGAGCCGGTTCAACTCGGTGGTGAGCGCCCTGACGGCGAGGTCGCCTTCGTCCGGCAGATCACCCACCAACGGGTGCCGACGCAGCTCCTTCAAGTGCGAGGCCAGCGCGTGGAGGGCGCGGCGGAGCGATCCCACCGCCAGGATCGCCAGAACCACCGCGACGATCGCCGCCAGGGAGGAGACGGCGCCGAGCATCAGCCACGGCCCCTCGAATGGCATGGTCATGAAGATGAGCCTCGCCTTCCCCCTCGACCGGCACCGTCCCGCGCGTCTGCGCGGGGTCGGGGCCGGGCGTCTCTATGCGGGACCGCCCCCTCGGAGGAGGGTCGGAAAAGCGGGCGCCGGCCGCGCGAAATAAAATCCTTGGCCGAAGCGCACGCCGCAGGTTCGAAGCGCCTGGTACTCCTCCTCCCGCTCGATCCCCTCCGCGATCACCCTGGCGCGCGTCCTCGATGCGACCCGGAGCAAGGAGTGGACCAGGTCCTGCTTGATGAGGCTCTGGTGGATGTTCTTGATGAGGGAGATGTCGATCTTGAGAAAGTCTGCTTGGACCTCGGAGATCCGCTGCAGGGACGAGTACCCCGTTCCGACATCGTCGATGGCCACCAAAAAGCCCTGCCGGCGGAGCCGGTCCAACTCGCGCCCAAAGGCCTCGAAGTCGTCGATCGCCGTGCGCTCGGTGATCTCCAGGACGAGGTTGCGTGGGAGCAGGGGGACCTCCTCCAGCATGGCTCGCAGCCCCGCGTCCACTGAGCCCGGGATCCCCAACGTCTCCGGGAGCGAGTTCAGGAAGAGCTTTTTCTCCGGGTCGAAGCCCCGCGCGTTGCGAAGCGCTTGCCTCCGACACAGGGCGTCGAGATCCGTCGACATGTGGATCGTGTCCGAGCAAGAGAACAGGGCCTTGGGCACTTCGAACGCGGTGTTCAGTGGACCCCGCGTGAGCGCCTCGTAGCCCATGATCGATCCTTGGTCCATGTCAACGATCGGCTGGTAGTGCGTGGTCAGTCGGCCTTCCTGGACGATCGCGCGCAGCTCGGCCGCACGCTGGCGCTGCAGCCTGTCGGCCTCGCGCGCCGTCACACCGCGCGCCTCGCGGATCCCCTGGTACACCGACCTCTCGAAGCGGGCCGAAGGATTGGCGCACACCAGCGCGTAGCCGATGGAGAAATCGACCGGCCGGGGAGGCGTCCAGGCCGCCTTCGTCAAACGGGTAGCCAGGTCGCGCGACAGCGTCTCCGACGCGCCGGCCAGGTCAGCCGCGCTCACCTCAGCCCCGGAGCGCCCCTCCAGGAGGAAGATCGTGAAGGTGTCGCCGTAGGCGCCCTCGAGAGCGATCAGCGTGCTCTCCGGCAGCCCGTTCCCCCTCAACCCCCTCAGATGGGACGCCACGCCTGCGAGAAATCGATCGCTCGCCTCCCACCCATGTGTCGCCTCGAGGGAGCCGAGAGTCGGGAACTCGAGGACGACAACGCCCAGGCGGCGGCCGTGTGCCCGTGACTCGAGCTGGTCGACATGGAAGTGGTAGGAGTACAGGTCGGTGACCCTGTCGTAGAGCGCGCTCTTGAAGTGCAGGTAGGAGGTGCGCAGCCTGCGGGTCTCTTCGTAGCCTCTCGGCGGCGCGTCAACGCGCGCCAATGGCCTCACCCCGCCACCCGCGCTCGGTCGAGCGTGTCGAAGATACGGCGCACGCGGGTCAACAACTCGTCATGCGAGAATGGCTTGGTGATGTAATCGTAGGCCCCTTCC
>JBIOWS010000300.1:0-2401 GCA_044868745.1 Candidatus Polarisedimenticolia bacterium | reverse complement strand
ACCGTGGCCACCAACCGCCGGGCCCGCCACGACTACGCCATCGAGGAAACCTTCGAGGCCGGGATGGTCCTGACCGGGCCCGAGGTGAAGTCCCTCCGAGCCGGCCGGGCAGCCCTGGCCGACGCCTCCGCGCGGGTAGTGGGGGAGGAAGTGTGGGTGGAGAACCTGCACATCCCCCCTTACGAGATGGCCGACGTCCGCCGCTACGACCCGACCCGACCCCGGAAGCTCCTCCTCCACCGTGGGGAGATCCAGCGGTTGATCGGCAAGACCGCGGAGCGAGGGCTCACCCTCGTTCCCCTCAAGATCTACTTCACCCGGGGCCTAGCGAAGGTGGAGCTGGGACTGGGTCGGGGGAAGCGGAAGTACGAGAAGCGCGAGGCCATCGCGGAACGCGAGCACCGGCGGGAGATCGAACGGGGGCTGGCAGCCCGCCGGCGCGATCGAGCCTGAAGCCCCGGCCAGCCCGGAACCACGCGCAACCTTCCCTTCATCCCGGCGTCCGACCCTGTGGAGGAACGGGAATCCGGGGCTTATCTCGGCCCCGGACCGGCCGATACCCCAATCAGGAGATGGAGATGCGCAGGATCAAGATCGAGCCGAAGCAGCGGCGCCCCCGGGAGGATCGCTCCCCGGTGCTTCCGCTGGACCCCCGGGACCAGGACATCCTGCGGGCCAAGCGCGCCGCCTCGGTCTCCTTCCGCGACAAGCGCATCTAGGCTCTCTTCCGCTTCGATTCGGCCCGTCGGACCCTCCTCGTATACTTGTTTGCGACAACTCCATACGGGGGTGAAATGGCTTCGACTCGGGTGGTTACCGCCTGGGAGAAGCGGGCCGAGGTCCCCGGATGCCTCGTTAAAAGCCGGGATAGAAACAACTGCCAACTCTGAACTGGCAATCGCTGCCTAGGACCTAGGCGGCCGTCCGCCGTGGGACGCCTGCGCCCGCGGACCGGGCGTCGCGAGCAGGCTCACGACGGTGGCTCCGCCCGGTGGCCGCCGCCGGACATCTCAGCCGGGCTGGCCAAGGGGTCCTCCGCCGGTGGGAGCCCCGAGGTGAGATCTAACCGCCGGCTACGCCCGTAGAAGACCCATCCGGTCGCTCGAGAACGCGGGTTCGATTCCCGCCACCTCCACAAATCCGGGCCACGGCGCGAGTTCTGGCGAGTCTGACCAGCGTATTCGGTTTTCGTTTGCATGCTCCTCCCGGTACGCCTCGTGACCTTGTGCAGGTCTGTGACGTGTAGCTTCGGTTCGACTCCCCTCAGCTGTCCACGCATCGTGTTCCGTGCGATGAGAAGCTGCTCGGCTTGGGCGACGAGTGCTCTCGCGACTGGACGGAGCGTGTTATCGGAGGTCTGATGTCGAGAACGCGCCGCGTGTTCCGACGTATGGGTGAGAGCGCGACAGGGCGCGCGAACGGGAGGAGCAGCGATGAAGTACATGCTGATGATGCACTATGTGGAGCAGGTCGACTCCCAAGGCCGGAAGGTGCCCCCGATGAGCTCCTGGGCTCCGGATGACATCAAGGCCCACATGGCCTTCATGCACCAGATGGACAAGGAGCTCACGGATTCCGGGGAGCGCGTCGACGGGCAGGGTCTCGCCGGGCCGGAGCACGCCAAGATCGTGCGAGCGCAGGCGAGCGGCGCCCCCGCGATCACGGACGGGCCGTTCCCGGAATCCAAGGAGTTCCTGGCCGGATACTGGATCGTCGACGTCGACTCGCCGGAGCGTGCGTTCGAGATCGCGGCGCAAGCCTCGGCCGCGCCGGGCCCGGGCGGTGTCAAGATGAGCATCCCGTTCGAGGTCCGCGAGGTCATGAAAGGACCGCCCGAGGAGGAGTTCTGACGCCCGCCTCCGCGGACGCACCCGTCGAGAGCCTGCTGCGCGGGCTCGCGCCGCAGGTTCTCGGCGCGCTCCTGCGGCGATCCCAAGATTTCGACAGCGCCGAAGACGCGGTGCAGGAAGCATTGCTCTCTGCGGCGACGCAATGGCCGCACGACGGCACCCCGGACGACCCGAGAGCGTGGCTCATTCGCGTCGCGTTCCGCCGGATGACGGACCAGCTTCGCAGCCAGGTCGCGCGCCGTCGCCGCGAGGAGCGTGCAGCGGAGCAGGATCTCGCCTCACCCGCGTCCGGCGACGTTCCGGATCAGGACGACACGCTCATCCTCTACTTCTTGTGCTGCCATCCGGCGCTGACCCCGGCCTCGGCCATCGCGCTCACGTTGCGCGCTGTGGGAGGACTGACGACTGCCGAGATCGCGAAAGCGTTCCTCGTCCCGGAGGCGACAATGGCGCAAAGGATCAGCCGCGCGAAGCAACGCATCAAGGAGGCCGGCGCCGAGTTCCGCATGCCGGAGCGCGACGAGTGGACCAACAGGATCGCCTCGGTTCTG
>JBIOWS010000299.1:0-5361 GCA_044868745.1 Candidatus Polarisedimenticolia bacterium | reverse complement strand
CGGGTCCAGGGGATGAACTCCCAGGGATCGATGCAGGTCATCAAGGCGCAGGTCCCCCTGGCCGAGATGCTGGCCTACTCCTCCACGCTCAAGTCGATCACCGGCGGGCGTGGTTCCTACAGGATGACCATGTCGCACTACGAAGAGGTCCCGTCCCACCTGCAGGCGAAGATCATCGCCGCGCACAAGGCCGCCAAAGAGGGCAAGGAAGCGCCGGCGCAACACTAGGAGTCTGCGCGCACCGGTCGTCGCGCCAGGGCGCCTACGTCCGGCATCCCCATGAGAACCCGGGCGGCGATTGGACCGCGCCGTGCAGCCAGGGCCCGCGGCAGGCCGCGCAGCTCGATCTCCCGATCGCGTCGCACGCCGAGAGTGAGAATCGCGTTCGCCGCTCGCGCCAGCAGCCCCGCGTCGCAGCTCTCCGGGTCGGTGAACAGGGTCACGGACGCTCCCCGGCGGATGATCAAGGCGAGCGTGGCTCCATCGACACGCACCGACCAGGTGCGCGCGCGCCTGCGCCACGGGAGGTACTCCAGGCCGGAAGGATGCGGTGACGCGGCGTCGTACTCCGGGAGGTGTCGGCGCGACCCCGGGCCCGGCAGCAGCTGAAGCCACAGGCCCCCCATCGCCCGGGCGTAAAGGGGGAACAGCGCAGCCTGATCCGGGCCGCGCACGGGCACCAGGAGACCGGCCGGCGAAGTCGGTCCGATCGTCGAAAGCGCGCCGAGCCCCGCCCTCCCCAGGATGGCCGGAGAAGCCTCGAACCCGAGTCGTTGATGGGCTTTCATGGAGGCCTCGTTTCCCCAGTCGACGTACGAGTACAGCCGCCCGATCCCGGGGATCAGGCGCACGCCCTCGCGCAGCAGCAGACCTCCGATCCCCAGGCCTCGCCGCCAGGAGGCCACGCGCCAATGCTGGAACATCCAGGTCGCCGGCTCGCGCCGGCAGCGCACGAAATGGACGCTCCCGACGACCTCGCCCGCCTCCGGGTCCTCCGCGACCAGACCGCAGGCGAACGCACGCGCCAGACGCGATCCGAGACTCCTGGCGAAAGAGGGCAGGAACAGCTCGGGGACGCCGGGCGGATGCCCCAGGCGCCGCAGCGCGACTCGGTCCCCCGCACGGCAGGGACGCACGCGGATCGAGGCGTGCAAGTCCCGCTCGCCGCGACCGCCATACACTCCGCTTTCCCTCTCCTGGACCCCTCGGTTCATCCGCCGCCTTGTGCGCACTATATCATCCGGATCTCCGAGCCGGCTTCCTTGACCCCGGCCTCTCGGGACCCATATAATCGCGCCCCTTCACGGAGTTCGAGTGATCACCACGACCATCAAGGGGATCGGCGCGCACGAGGGGCAGGAGGTTCGGCTCCGCGGCTGGCTCTACAACAAGCGCGAGAAGGGGAAGTTGGTGTTCCTCATCGTCCGTGACGGCACCGGGTACCTGCAGGCGGTCGCTTTCCAGCCCGATGTCCCGCAGGCCCTGTTCGAGGACTGCCAGCGCCTCGCCCAGGAGTCGTCCCTGTCGGTCACCGGCCGGATCCGCCGCGACGATCGCGCTCCCGGCGGCTACGAGATGAGCCTCACCTCGGCGACGATCCACCAGCTGGCGCACGACTACCCGATCAGCCCCAAAGAGCACGGCCCCGATTTCCTCCTCGACCACCGGCACCTCTGGCTCAGGTCTTCGAAGCAGCATGCCCTGCTGCGCATCCGGAGCGAGATCTCCCAGGCGATCCGCGACTACTTCTACAGCCGGGACTTCGTATTGATCGACTCGCCGATCTTGACCCCGGCCGCCTGCGAGGGAACCTCGACCCTGTTCGAGACCGACTACTTCGGCGACGCGGCCTACCTGAGCCAGTCCGGGCAGCTCTATCTGGAGCCGGCCTGCATGGCCTTCGGCAAGGTGTACTGTTTCGGACCGACCTTCAGGGCCGAGAAGTCGAAGACGCGCCGCCACCTGACCGAGTTCTGGATGGTTGAGCCGGAGGTCGCCTACGCCGATCTGCCGGACCTGCTCGACCTGGCGGAGGATTTCATCGTCTCCCTGGTGGCTCGGGCCCTGGACCGCTGCCGACCCGAACTCAAGATCCTGGAGCGCGACACCGCCCGGCTCGAGGCGATCCGCAAGCCGTTTCCGCGGCTGACCTACGACGAGGCGGGCGCGATCCTGTCCCGCCCCGAGATGGTGGCGAGGGCGAAGGCGCAGGACGCCCCGCCGTTCCAGACCGGGAGCGACTTCGGGGGGTTGGATGAGACGCTCCTCACCGAAGGTCTCGACCGCCCGCTGATGATCACGCACTACCCGGCGGCCATCAAGGCGTTCTACATGCAGCCCGACCCGGACGACCCCGGCCGCGCCCTGTGCGTGGACATTCTGGCCCCGGAGGGGTACGGCGAGATCGTCGGAGGCAGTCAGAGGATTCACGATCACGATCTCCTTCTTCGGCGCATCGAAGAGCACGGCCTCCCCGTGAAAGCCTTCCAGTGGTACCTCGACATCCGCAGGTACGGCACGGTGCCCCACGCCGGCTTCGGGATGGGAATCGAACGCTTCGTCGCCTGGATCGGCGGGGTCCACCACCTCCGTGAGGCGATCCCTTACCCACGCACCTTGACGAGAATCTACCCGTGAACCGGAGGGCGGCGTGATCAGGGTGGGCATGGTCAGCCTCGGCTGCCCCAAGAACCTCGTCGACAGCGAGGTGATGCTCGGGTCCCTGCGGAAGGGAGGGTACGCGCTCACCTCCGATCCCGCCTGCGCCGACGTCATCGTGGTCAATACCTGCACCTTCATCGAGCCGGCGCGACGCGAATCGGTCGAGACGATCCTGGAGATGGCCGAATACAAGAGAACAGGACGCTGCCGCAGGCTGGTCGTGGCGGGCTGCATGGTCCAGCAGAACCACGACGCGCTGCGCAGGGAGATTCCCGAGATCGACGCTCTGGTCGGCCTGAACGATATCGAGCGGATCGCCGAGGCCTGCGCGCTCGAAGCGGGCGCGCGCTTCGAGGCCAGCCGCTCCGCGGCCCGCTACCTGTACACCCACGATTCGCCGCGCCTCCTGGCGACGCCGCGACACTCGGCGTATTTGAAGATCTCGGAAGGATGCGACCACACCTGCGCCTTCTGCGCCATCCCGTCGTTCCGCGGGACGCAGCGTAGCCGGCCGATCCCGTCGATCGTCGAGGAGGCCGGAAGGCTGGCCGCCCAGGGAGCAGTCGAGATCAACCTGATCGCCCAGGACAGCACCGATTACGGCGCCGATCTCGGCGACGGATTGACCCTCGCCAAGCTCCTGCGGGCCCTCGACCGGGTCGAGGGAATCCGCTGGATCCGCGTGCTGTACGCCTATCCGAACCGGGTCACGGATGACTTCCTGGATGCGCTGGCCTCCTGCTCCCGCGTGGCGCGCTACCTCGATCTGCCTCTGCAACACGCCGATGCCGGCATCCTGAAGGCGATGCGCCGAGGAGGGAGCGCCTCGAGTCACCTGCGCCTCATCGAGACGATCCGGACCCGGGTGCCCGGTGTCGCTCTGCGGACCACCTTCATCGTCGGCTTCCCGGGGGAGACGGAGGCGCGGTTCGAGGAGCTCTGCCGGTTCGTGCGGCAGGCCGAGTTCGAGCACGTGGGTGTGTTCACCTATTCGGTCGAGAAGGGGACCCCGGCCGCGGCCCTCGCGGACGATGTCCCGTCCACCGTGAAGGAGGAGCGTCGGGCCCGCCTGATGGGGCTGCAGGAGACCATCGCGGCGCGCCGCAACCGGCGGCTGGTCGGACGGATCGTCCAGGTCCTGGTGGAGGGAACGGCCGAGGAGAGCGATTTGATCCTGTCCGGCCGAGCCGAGTGGCAGGCACCGGAGATCGACGGCCGCGTGATCCTCACGGACGCTCCGGAGCCCCTCGCGCCCGGCCGGTTCGTCCCGGTCCGGATCGCACGCGCGTATCCGTATGACTTGGTCGGCGCGGCGGTCGGCGGTACCGCGCCCACGCGCCCGCTTCCGTGAAGGAGCGCCGGAGCCCGGTCGAGACTTGTGCGCTGGCGATCGCGACCCTGTTCGGCGTCGGCCGGTCCCCGGTCGTCCCCGGGACGGCGGGAACCCTGGCCGCGGTGCCCCTGGCGCTCCTGGCGGACCGGCTGCTGCCCGCCTGGGGGTTCGCCGTCGTCGCCGCCCTTCTGACGATCCTGGGCGTCTGGGCCGGCGGGGTGGCCGCGCGTCTCCTCGGGGCCGAGGATCCGGGGCCGGTGGTCATCGACGAGGTGGCGGGGTTCTTCGTGACCCTTCTCTACGTGCCGATCCGTGCCGACACGCTGGCCGGGGCCTTCGTCCTTTTCCGCATCATGGACATCCTCAAGCCGCCCCCGGCCGGACGCGTGGAGCGCTGGAGGGGGGGATGGGGGATCATGGCCGACGACGTGATCGCCGGCTTTTACGCCAACCTGTCCCTGAGGGCCGTGGCGAGCCTGTTGGAGCGGATCGGCGGTTGAGAGGCGGCCTGAACTTTGGGGGGCTCCCGTGAAGGTCTTCGACGACATCCCCACGCTGCGGGCCCATCTCAGGAACCCGGTGGCGACGGTGGGGAACTTCGACGGTCTGCACCGCGGACACCAGGCGATCATCGCCAAGGTCCTGTCGCGCAGCCGCGCCACGGGCGGCAGCAGCCTCCTGGTCACGTTCGATCCCCATCCTCTCAAGATCCTCGCCCCGGACCGCGCCCCCGGCATGCTCACGACGCGACGCCAGAAGCTGACCCTGCTCGAGTCCGCCGGGGTCGAGTTCCTTCTGATCCTGCCGTTCACCATGGAGCTGGCCGAGGTCCCTGCGGAACGCTTCGTCAAGGAGTTCCTGGCGGAGGGCCTCGGCATCCGTGAGATCTACGTCGGGGCGAACTTCAATTTCGGCCAAGGGCGGGCGGGAAACGCCGAGCTCCTGGTGAGGCTGTGCGCCGATCTCGGAATCAGCGCCGGACAGGTTCCCGAGGTGCTCTACCTCGGCAGCCCGATCAGCAGCAGCCGCAGCCGCCGGGCGCTCCTCTCCGGCGAGGTCGAGTTGGCGCGGGAACTGCTCGGCCGCCCATACAGCGTCGAAGGGACCGTGATCCATGGCGAGTCGCGGGGCGCGGCCCTCGGCTTCCCGACCGCCAACCTCTCTCTGCAGAACGAGCTGGTACCGCAGGACGGGGTCTATATCACCGAGGCGATCATCGACGGCGCCGCACTGCCGTCGGTGACCAACATCGGCGCCCGCCCCACCTTCAAGGAGGCCAGCTACGCCATCGAGACGCACGTCCTCGATCGCCCCGGCGATCTCTACGATCGCCCCCTTGAGGTGCGCTTCCTCGCCCGCCTGCGGCA
>JBIOWS010000298.1:0-2208 GCA_044868745.1 Candidatus Polarisedimenticolia bacterium | reverse complement strand
TTGTGTTCCACCAGGGGGGCTACGGGTGGTGGCTCCCTCACTTCCTGACCGTGACGTAGGGCTCCATGCGGCTGAGGGCGGGGTGGAATATCCCTCAGCAGGTGAGGTGGAGGGCGGCGGCCGTTCGCCCCGGTTCGCATGCGCCGAACCGCCGGACGGCTTCAGCCGTGGGGAGCACCTCGACCTCGATCCCGCGCCGGCGCAGCGCCTCCAGCGTCTCGGGGTCTGGTCGCATCTGCGAGGCGGGCCACAGCCGACGATCAGCCGCTCCGGGATCTCGTCGATGACGTCGTCGAGGTCCTCGAGAACGAGGCTGTGCCCCTCCTTCCGCCACCAGTTCCCGACCACCCGCGTGGGAAGGACGATCACGTCCCGCGTATGGGTCTCGCCGTTCACGACGACCTGCCCGAACCGGTAGTCGATGATCCCTTTCACACGTGTATCGTGCCGCCTGAGCGCGTTCCGCGCCACTGGGCTGGCTGGAACCAGCAGCGGCGATCTGCCTCGTCGAAGGGCCCGCCCTGCCGACGGCCGCCTGACACCTGGTCCGGCTGGAGCCAGCGAAACCCGCGCCGGCTGATAGCGTGCGCGGAGTGGCAGGGCGCCTCCCCCCGCGTCGGGTCTGGCCCTTGACCCTGGCGGCGCTGCTCGTCGCCCTTGGGGCCTGCTCGCCGGCGTCGTCAGGAGGTCGGTCGACGTCACCAGAGCAGCCCTCGGAGACGTCGGCCAGCTCGCCATCGCCTTCCCCATTCGTGTCCGAGGGTCCCGGGGAGAGCCCGGAGTCGGCACGCATCCGGCCGCCCGACGGAGGGTCGCTCCTGGTACGCGGGCGCTACCCGAGGACTCCGTCGAGGTGCATCCGCCCCGAGCGCTCCTCGCTCCTCGCTCGGTATCCGGGCACGTTGTTGGTGAGGCGTTCGGACGACGGCACCCTCACTCTCACGGTGACCCTCCCATTCGAGCGCTACCTCCAGGGCATCGCCGAGGTCCCGGCCTCCTGGCCGAAAGCGGCGCTCGAGGCACAGGCGATCGCGGCCCGGAGCTACGCCCTGGCGACCACGGGATGGCCCGGCTCGGAGGGCCAGACGCTTGGGACGCCGATCTGCGCGACCACCTCGTGCCAGGTCTACGCGGGCATCCCGGTTCCGCCCGAAGCCGACATCCGACGCTGGTACCACGCCGTTCGAGCGACGTCCAGAGAGGTCCTCCTGTACCAGGGCAGACCCGCCGACACCGTGTACTTCTCCACCTCGAACGGGCACACCTACGGGAACGACCAGGTCTTCGGGAGCGCCCCGCTCCCGTATCTGCGCCCAGTCGTCGAACGCGACGACGGGGCCTCACCGATATCGCGCTGGCAGGTGCGCCTCCCGCTCGCGGACCTCTCGAGGTTCCTTCACGCGGCCGGCGATTGGCCCGGGGGGCGGCCAGTCTCGAGCGTGCGGCTGGACGGGAGGAGGATCGTTGTCTCGGGGAATGGAGCGTCCCGTTCGATGGACCTCGGCATCTTCCGAGACGCGGTGAACACCTGGGCGCCGTGCCTCGAGCCGGGTCGGTACCCGCCGGCCTCGCTGCCGGTCACGATCCCGTCCGAGTGGCTCACGGTCTCTTCGGATCGTAACGCCGCAGTCGTGACCGGGCGCGGATGGGGGCACGGTGTCGGCATGGTCCAGTGGGGCGCGTATGGGAAGGCCCTGCGCGGCTACTCCGCGTCGGACATCCTCGCCTATTACTACGGTGGGCTGCGGCCGCAACCTTATCCCGAACCGGGGCTGATCCACGTTCGGGTCGCGAGCGGCCTGGCCTCGATGCGGATCGCAACGTCGGAACCGGGGGCGACGCTGGACGGGCGCGTGCTCGGGCCTGGGCGCGTGTCGATCTCCGGCGGGGACCGGCTAACCGTGACGACCGGGGAAGGATGAACCGGTACCGCGAGGCGTGCGGCGCGGAGGAACCTGCTCGGCTAACTGATCCGATGCCCAGCGACGGAGTCGATGCGGCGCCTATCCGCAGTCGTTCCTGCCCGAAACGACACTCTGGCTGCCCAAGGGTGAATCCATTTCTGACCGCTTCCTGCTCTTGAAAGCGTTCGATTGCCCTTGGCCCTCGTAGCTCAGTGGATAGAGCAGCGGTTTCCTAAACCGCGTGTCGCAGGTTCGATTCCTGCCGGGGGCACCAGTGTGATGTCTCGAGACATCGTTCACAGGT
>JBIOWS010000297.1:0-7543 GCA_044868745.1 Candidatus Polarisedimenticolia bacterium | reverse complement strand
CGCGATCTGCTTGCGGAAGATCGGGATGACCGAGCCGTCGCTCCCCAGCACGTTTCCGAAGCGCACCGCCATGAACCGGGTCCCCCGCCCCGCGATGCTCTTGACGAGGCGCTCGCCTAAACGCTTGGTCGCCCCCATCACGCTGGTTGGCCGCACCGCCTTGTCCGTGGATATGTAGATCACCCGTTCGGCCCCGCAAGCCGTCGCGACCTCCGCCAGGTAACGGGTCCCCAGAACGTTGTTCTTGATCGCCTCGACGGGGTTCTGCTCCATGAGTGGCACATGCTTGTAAGCGGCGGCATGAAAGATGATCTGGGGCCGAGCACCGTCGAAGAAGGTCTTGATCCGGTGGCGATCCGAGATGTCGCCGACAATCGCATCGAGGCTCAGGAGAGGGTGGGCGTCCCTCAGCTCGGCCTCCAGGAAGAACAGATTGTTCTCGTTCCGATCCAACAGGATCAGCTCCTCGGGTTCGTAGGCGGCGATCTGTCGCGCCAGCTCCCGGCCGATCGATCCGGCCGCCCCCGTCACCAAGACGCGCTTCCCGCTGAGCCCCTGGCGCAGGATCTGCCTGTCCAGGTTCACAACACCACGTCCGAGGAGATCCTCCAGGTCGACGAGGCGGATCTGACTGACCCTGGCCGCGCCGCGCTGCAGCTCGCCGCGGGTGGGAACCGTCCGGAACCGTGCCCCGGTCCGGCGACAGATCTCGAAGATCTCGCGCATCTGGCCGCCCGAGGCCCCGGGGATCGCGATGACCACCTCGCGCACTCCGAATTGCTCGACCAGTCGCTCCAGATCCACGCTGGACCCCAGGACAGGGATTCCGTGAATCTTGACTCCCGTTTTCTCCCCGTCGTCATCCACGAAACCGATCGGATTGAATTCCAGGTGGGGGCTTTTCTTCAGCTCTCTGAGCAGCGATTCTCCCGTGTCCCCCGCCCCGATGATGAGCGTCCTGCGCCCGGAACTCCGCTTCCGGGAGGACAGGAACTCGAATTGCACCCTGGGGACCAGGCGGACCACTCCAGTCGCCATGAGCAGCAGGACCGTGCTGATGATGACGACGGCGCGCGACAGCCCATAAAACCCCAGGGCGTAGAAGACGACGATCAGGCTCACGGTCCTGAGGGCGACCGCCTTCACGAGCCTGAGGAGGTCGTCGAGCCCGGTGTACTTCCAATAGCCTGCGTAAAGCCCCGTGGCGTAAAAGATCGCCGGGGTGAGCAACAGATCGATTAGAACCAGCTCGACGGTGCGGTTGGTGGGCGCGTAGATATGGGACAGGTCGAAGTCGAAGCGCAGGACCAAGGCGAGTAGGTTCGCCAGCAGGACCGCGAGCACATCGCCGGCCACGAACAGAAGCCGCGTGCTGTTCCTGCTCAACTGGATCATTTCTGTGCCGCCATCCGCGGCCACTTCGAGCGAGTCGACTTGCGGCTCATGCTTTCGGCTGGAGAGCCTTTATATACCGTCCCTTCAACGCCTTGTCAAGCAAAACCCACTCGGGACGCGGCTTATTGCCTGGGCTCCCAGTAGGGTCGGTCACTCCGTAGGAGGAACGCCTTAAGGCCGCCTAGGCCTGCGAGGGTGATTGCGAGATAGTAATAGGGTAGGAACAAAGCGGTTCCGATGGACTTTAGATCCCTGGCGAGCAGGCCGGCCGCAGCCATCGCATAGAACAGGGCCTGACCCCCCAGAGCCAGAGCGTTCCAGGGGTACGTCAGGAACGGGCTGGAGAGCAGGATGCCTCCCAGTGCGACGCCCCCCATCCAGCGCAGCACACGGTGCGACAGGCACTGGTATAGGACCAGTAATCGACCCCGGGCAGCGGCTTCGCGTGCCATCCCGAACATCGAACGAAGCCCGAAGGAGGCGTGCCGCCTCCTCCTCCTGACCTCCACCGCCACGTCCGCGGCCTCCTCGGTGCACCTGGCTTCGGGGTCGTAAATCGTCAGGTGGCCTCCGAGGCGGATCCGGATCGGGATGACGTCGTCGCAGAACATGAGAGGATCGACCCTCCGGAAGAGATCGGCGCGGTAGGCGTAAATGGCCCCGTTCGCCCCCAGCAGCGACCCCAGCGAGCTTTCCAGCCTCTTGATCAGCCCCTCGAACCCCCAGTAGAGCCTCTCCCCCTCCGCCGACAAAAGGCCCCGCGGATTGACGTAGCGCAGGGCGCCGCAGACGCAGCCGACCTGCCGGTCGGCGAAGTGCCTGACGAGCTTGCGCAGGCTGTCGGATTGGTACATCGAGTTGGCGTCCGACATGACCACCACCTCGGAGCGCAGCGTCGGGATCACTTCGTTGAGACAGGCGACCTTTCCGCGCCGGCCGGGGAACGACCGCAGCTCGACGCCCCTCTCCTGGAATTCCCGGACGATCGTCTCGGTCCCATCGGTCGATCCGTCCGAGGCCACGAGCCTCGAGATCCTGTCAGCGGGGTAGTCGAGTGACAGGCTGTTCTCGATCTTCTGCCGGATGACCTGCTCCTCGTTGTAGGCCGAGATCACCAGGCTGACCGTGGGGAGCCGGTCGCCCGGACGGTGGCGAGAACGGTCGCCGAGCAGCAGCCGGAGCAGCAGCAGGGACAGGGGGTACCCAAGGTAGGTCTGGACGAGGATTCCCGCCGAGATCAGGAACAGGTCCCTCATGCCTTCGGCGGAACGAGGAGGACCGTGAAGGTCTTGATGAGGAGAGCCAGGTCGTACCAGAGCCCGGCGTCCCGCACGTAGCGGATGTTCAATTCCAGCTTCCTGGGGAGGATCGTCTCCAGGTAGAACCGCTCTCTCCCCTCCTCCTCGATCTCCCCCAGCAGGGACTCCTCGTCTCTGAACAGGACCGACGCCAGGTCCGTCAGGCCGGGCCGGACCTCGAGGACCCTTCTCTGTTCGCCGCTATAGCCGGCGACATAGCGCGGAATTTCTGGGCGCGGGCCGACGAGCGACATCTCCCCCCTCAGCACGTTGATCAGCTGGGGCAGCTCATCGAGCTTGGTGGCCCGCAGAAATCGTCCAATGCCGGTGACCCGGGGATCACCGCGGCCCGTGATCGGCAGACCCGAGTCTTTGCCCGATCGCATGGTGCGAAATTTCAGGAGCCGGAACGGCCGCCCTCCCATGCCGATCCTCTCCTGGAGGAAGAGAACCGGCCTGCCCGAAAAGGCGAGCAGCAGCATCGCCAGGATCAGAAACAGAGGCAGGAGGGCGACGAGAGCGCCCAGTGAAACGCACAGGTCGAGGCTCCTCTTCAGGGAACCCCGACAGTAGGCGAGCCCCTCATCCCCCCTGCTCATCTCCTGAAGCGGTCGGCAAGCTCGAGCAGGCACTCGATCACCCGATCCTGCGCTTCCCCGGTCAGGCCGGGATAGAGCGGCAGGGAGAAGGCCCTCGCCGACTCGTTCTCGGCGCGAGGGAAGCTTCCACGACGGTAACCGAACCTCGTCCGGTACAGGGAGTGCAAGTGCATCGGCAGGAAGTGCACGCTCGTCCCGATCCCCCGCTCCCGCAACAGCGCGATCAGGCGATCCCGCCCGATGCGCAGCACGCCTGGCCGCAGGCGCAGGATGTACAGGTGCCAAGCGTGGACGGAGCCCCTGGCCTCGACGGGCAGATCGAACGCGTCGCTTCTGCCCAGGAGCGCCGTGTAGCGCCGGGCGATCTCGCGTCGCCTGCGCTGTATGGTCCGAAACTTCGCGAGCTGCGCCAAACCCAGCCCGGCCGCCACGTCCGT
This sequence comes from Candidatus Polarisedimenticolia bacterium, assembly GCA_044868745.1. Classification (GTDB taxonomy): domain Bacteria; phylum Acidobacteriota; class Polarisedimenticolia; order Gp22-AA2; family Gp22-AA2; genus JBIOWS01. The sequence continues at coordinate 3,814 of JBIOWS010000297.1, read as the reverse complement.
CATGTTGTATTTGTACCCCATCTCCAGGACGTCGTAGCGCCAGGATCCTTCCTGGGTATAGCGCTTCCAGGCGTCGCGCGACAGGCCGTGAAGGCTCAGGAGCCGGATCCGTTCCGCCGCCCGGGCATCACCGGTCGTCACCATCCCCCCTTCACCCGTGGTCAGGTTTTTCGTGGCGTAGAAGCTGAAGCAGGTCATGTCGCAGAGAGAGCCGACCGGACGGCCATCGATCGACGCTCCGAGAGCGTGGGCCGCGTCGTCGATGACCCTGATCCGTCTCCCGGCCACCTCCCGGATGGTCCGCATGTCACAGGGCAGCCCGGCGATGTGGACCGGCAGGACCGCCCTGGTGCGGCGCGTCACCGCCTGGGCCACGGCGTCCGGATCGATGTTGAGGGTCTCGGGCACGATGTCGGCGAAGACGGGCCTGGCTCCCAGGTACAGGATCGCCTCCCCCGTGGCGGCGAAGGTGTAAGGGCTCGTCACCACCTCGTCGCCCCGGCTCACCCCCGCGGCGGCCAGGGTCAGGTGCAGCGCTGCGGTGCAGGAGTTGAGCGCGACCGCATGACGCGCCCCGACCAATCTCGCGATGCGCTCCTCCAGGAGAGCGACCTTCGGGCCGGTGGTCAGCCAGCCGGAGCGGATCGCCTCCGAGACCTCCTTGATCTCGCGCTCATCCGTCCAGGGGAGGAAGTAAGGAACGGGCCGTCCGCCCCGGCGCGCGCGGCGCCCCCCGCGGCGGCTAGTCACCGGACACGGCGCCCCATTTTTGCCCCCGCGGGCCCTTCGCCGGGGATCGGGCGAGCGCCTCTCTGGGAACGCTCACTGCCGAACCGAGGAGGACGGCGGCGTGCACGGTTACGTACGCGAGCATCACAGCCGGGGCGTAGCGGAGGCCGGGCTTCAGACTGGTCGCGACGGCGGCCGCCAGCACCAGGAAGGCGTACGCAGAGGCCGCCAGCAGCAGCCAGGAGGACCTGAACAGCAGCGCGAGAAGGGCGCCTATGGCGCACGACATGCAGAGAATCGGCAGCAACCAGGATCGGGCGCGCGCGAACTCGCCTTCCCTCCGGGCGGCTGACAGGCCGTAGAGCGAGTAGCCGAACATCTGCCCAAAGAGCCGGGCGAGGGTGGCGGGGGGGAAATAGTTGAAATGGAAGGCGGGATCGTAGTAGGTCGAGAATCCCAGGCGCAGGAGCCGGGCGTTGAACTCGTTGTCCTGGTTCTTCGGAAGGCTCTCGTCGAACGGGCCGACCTTTGCCATGACCTCGCGTTTCCAGCAGGTCGCGACGTTTGGCTGGCGCGTGAGCCCAGGCGGCGTGGCGGGGTCGTTCCTCTCCGATAGTCCTCCTCCCAGGAAGGAGCGCCTGGCCAGCTCGATCGCCTCCGACAGGCGGCCTCGAGTCAGCCGGGCGATGCGCCCCCCCACCGAGTCGGCCCCGCTCCTGCGGAAGGCTTCGTCAATCCTCCGGAGGTAGTCCGGGGGCACGAACCAGTGCCCGTCGATGCGCACGACAATCTCCCCGCGCGCCGCCCCTACAGCGGCGTTGAGCGCCGCAGGAGTGATCCGACGCGGATTCTCGAGGATCTTCAGCCCGGGGTTCCGCCCTCGCCAGCGCTCCAGGATGTCGCGCGTCCCGTCCGTCGACCCCCCGTCCACCGCGATCACCTCGAAGACTCCCCCGTAGTCCTGAGCCTCGATCGACTCGAGGGCGCGACCGAGGTGGACCGACTCGTTCCGGAGCGGCATGACGATGGAGAACCTTGGAGGCGGGGAGGTGCTGGAGGTCACGTCAGCGGGCCCCGCGCGGCTCCCGGGCCGCCGCGGCGCCGGCCAGGGCCTCCCGTGAGAGCAGACACACGACGGCCCGGAACTTGCCGTTCACCCTGGCGATCGCCTCCACCGGCTCGATCGTCACGGTCACGTCGCCCATCCTGTCGCGCAGATTGGCAGCGATCCGGAGTCCGTCCTCCTGTCGGTACCCCCTGGCTGGAACGACGCGCAACCGGATGTGCTCCAGAGTTTCCTGGACGATCTGCGCCTCGGCCACGTTCTGCACGCCCTTGAACACGGGGTCGAGGCGGCCGATCGCCCTCCCATCCCGCGTCCACAGGAGGTCATCGAGGCGGCCCTCGATGCTCTGCAGGGTCTGGAACGGGCGGCCGCACGGGCATCCTGCCTTCCCCCTCACCGCGGCGTCCCCGGTCCTGTACCGGATCAGCGGCATGGCGCGGTTCAGCAATCCCGTGCAGACGAGCTCTCCCGCCTCCCCTTCCGCCGCCGGCCTCCCGTCGCGCACGACCTCGACGACGCCGACTTCGGGACTGAGGTGGAGAGTCCCCGCCTCGCACTCCGAGGCCAGCGCCACCATTTCGGCCGCGCCATAGGAATCGAAGACCCGGCAGGAGAAGGCCCGCTCGATCGTGGCCCGCTGGTGCGCGAGCAGGGTCTCGGAACCGGTGAGCACCGCCCTGAAGCGCACATCCGCGAAGCCCCTCTCCAGCACATGCCTGGCCAGCGCCTCGCACGATGAGGTGTATCCGCACAGGTAGACGGGCCGGAAGTCCCTCAGCGCCGCGACGTAGTGATCCAGAAATATCGGCGACAGATGATACGATGACATGTACAGCTGGCGCATGAACGGGTTGTACCTCCAGAACGGAGGGCGCACAACATCCACCGGGACGATGACCCTGCCTCCGAGCATCGCCCAGCGATCACGGTAGGTCACGCCGGCCCACCGGCGGACCCTCCTCTCGAAGTAGGCGTACCACTCGCGCTCCGCCTGGAGGTCGCGGTAGGTCAGGAGCGGCGTCCCCGTGCTCCCGCTGGTCTCCACGCGGATCAGATCGGTCGGGCGGGTCCCGGACCGGAGCAGCCGCTCAGCCTGGGACCGGATGGTGTCCTTTTCGAGGCAGGGCCAGCGTCGCAGATCGTCCAGCGACCTGACATCCCCGGCGGTCAGCCCGACTCTCCGGCCTGCCTCCGCGTAGTACGGCACCTGGGTCAGTGCGTGCGCGAGCATCGAGCGCAGCGCGCGCAACTGAAGCTCGGCGAGTGCCGGCGCCTCCAACGCCTCGTTGCGGGTCGCCGACGCCAGCGTATCGTGAAAGATCCCGCCGTACCGTCGTCGCTGGATCTTCCAGCCGAACCACCAGACCGCGGCCGTCTGCAGGGGGCCCGGGAGCTTCGAGTACAAAGATGCGGCGCTCATCTCCGGAGCCGCTCTTCCGGGTGCGGCCTCATGGCGTCGCCCGCTGCTTCCTCCACAGCGCGCGGAGCTTCTGCGTCGCATAGCGGCCGAGCATGCCGACGTGCTCCGGCCTGGCCCGGAGGACGCTCCTGGCGAGCTCGCCCCAGCGTCCCCGCTTGAGCTGGTTGAGCAGCCATCCGAAGGTCAGCTCCGTGTTGAACTCCGCCCTCTGCCGGGCGTAGGCCTTGAGGTAGCTGCCCGTCCGGACCTCCTCCGCGATCCTCTCGAGCTTGATGGCGATCCGGCCGGCCCGTTCGTCATCCGCGACGACCACGGTGAAATCATCTGTGATCCAGAAAGGTGATGTCGCCTGAGCGCAGGACCGGCAGGACGTCCCCGAACAGCTCGACCGCTCCCGATCCCCCGGGGTGGCGGCGGGACACCTCCCCCGAGAGCATGATGTCCCCCACGGCGACGAGTCGGCAGGCAGGCCCCTCGCGCGGCCCCGGGCGCTGGTAGAGGGAGCGCTGCATCTCTTACTCGGCCGGATCGGCGAGCCGCGCCGAAAGCCGGCGTCCCCGAACGGTGCGGTCCTTGGCGGCCAGAAGTCTGGTCAGGAG
>JBIOWS010000296.1:0-3201 GCA_044868745.1 Candidatus Polarisedimenticolia bacterium | reverse complement strand
ACCCGAAGATGAACTTCCCGATGCCGTGCCGGCGGCAGGCCTCCAGGAGCACCACGGTGCCGTTCACGTTCACGTCGCTGTAGAGAAGAGGCTGTTCGATCGAGGGTCGTCCTCTTCGGTCTACGGGAACAGCCCGAAGGTGCCGTTCTCGGAGAAGGACGAAGTCGACGTGCCGATCTCGCCGTATGCGGCCACCAAGCGGGCCGGCGAGCTGCTGTGCGCCACCTACCACGCCCTCCATCGCCTGGACGTCTTCGCTCTGAGGTTCTTCACGGTGTACGGGCCCCGGCAGCGCCCGGAGATGGCGATCCACAAGTTCACCCGTCACATCGATCGGGGGCTGCCGGTGCCCCGCTTCGGCGATGGATCGACCCGGCGGGACTACACGTACATCTCCGACATCGTGGACGGCGTATTGCGGGCCATCGAGCGGGTGCGGGGATTCGAGATCATCAACCTCGGCGAGGCACGGACCACCCGCCTCGCCGACCTCATCTCCCGCCTCGAGACGCTTCTCGACAAACGGGCGGTCATCGAGGAGGTGGAGGAGCAGCCGGGCGACGTCGTGCAGACCTGCGCGGACGTCGGCAAGGCACGTCGTCTGCTGGGATACGAGCCCGGCGTCCCGGTCGAGGAGGGGCTGTCGCGCTTCGTGGACTGGTATCTCGGGTCGCAGGCAAAGGCGCCGTCGGGCCGCGAGGGGCAGGGGGCGCGCCGATGAACCTGGCGGTCGTGGGAACGGGGTACGTCGGTCTGGTGACCGGAGCCTGCTTCGCCGAGTTCGGGGTGAGCGTGGTCGGCGTCGACAAGGACGCGGACAAGATCGCTCTGCTGCAGAAGGGGAAGGTGCCTTTCTACGAGCCCGGGCTCGAGGAGATGGTGGCGCGCAACATCCGCGAAGGGCGCCTCGCCTTCTCCTCGGACATCAAGGCGGCCATCGAGAGGTCCCTGGTCATCCTGATCGCCGTGGGGACGCCGTCCGGCGACGGCGGCGTCGCCGACTTGAGCTTCGTCCGCGACGTGGCCCTGAGCATCGCCCGCCACATGAACGGCTACAAGGTCGTCGTGACCAAAAGCACGGTGCCGATGGGCACGGGAGCGATGATCCGCCGGCTGATCGAGGAAAACCAGAGGGAAAGGGTGCCGTTCAGCGTCGCCAGCAATCCCGAATTCCTCCGGGAGGGGGCCGCCATCGAGGACTTCCTGCGGCCGAACCGCATCGTGATCGGGGCCGAGGATCCCCAGGCCATCGCCATCCTGAAGGACCTGTACAACCCGCTGTACCTGATCGAGACCCCGTTCGTGATCACCAACGTGGTGAGCGCCGAGATGATCAAATACGCTTCCAACGCCTTCCTGGCCACCAAGATCTCCTTCATCAACGAGATCGCCAACCTGTGCGAGGCGGTCGGGGCCGACGTGCACGAGGTTGCGCGGGGCATGGGATTGGACAACCGCATCGGCAGGAAGTTCCTGCATCCCGGACCCGGATACGGAGGCTCCTGTTTCCCCAAGGACACGCGCGCCGTCCTGGGAATGGCGCGCGAGCTGGGAGTGACGGCGAGGATCATCGAGGCGGCAGTGGAGGTCAACGACCGCCAGGCCGAGCGCATGGTGGGGAAGATCGCCGCCGCCGTCGGTGCGTTGGCCGGCAAGAAGCTCGCGTTCCTGGGTCTGGCGTTCAAGCCGAACACCAGCGACACGCGCGACTCACCGGCGGTGCGCATCATCAGGGAGCTTGTCGCGGCCGGGGCACGGGTCCGGGCTTACGATCCCGCGGCGATGGAGGAGGCGCGGCAGTGTCTGCCCGGGATCGAATACGCCGAGGACCCCTACGATGCCGCCCCCGGGTGCGACGCCCTGGTCATCGCCACCGAGTGGAACCAGTTCCGCAACCTCGACTGGGTGCGGATGAAGGCGGCCCTGCGCGCCCCGGTCGTCATCGACCTGCGCAACGTTTACGAGCCGCGGGCGATGAGTGACCTCGGGATCACCTACACCAGCGTGGGGCGATAGCCGGTGGGCGCGCGCCGGTACCTGGTGACCGGCGGGGCCGGCTTCATCGGGTCCAACCTCGTCGAAGCGCTCCTGCGGCGCGGGGAGAGCGTCGTCGTCCTGGACGATTTCTCGACGGGGCGGCGACCCAACCTGGAGGCGGCGATGAGGGCCCGGCCGTCCGGCGCGCCAGCCCCCAGGGTGGTGGAGGGAGACCTGCGCGACCGGGCGGTCGTCCGCGAGGCGGTGCGCGGCGTGTCCCATGTCCTGCACCAGGCGGCGCTCCCGTCGGTGCAGCGATCCATCGAGGACCCGCTCTCCAGCCACGAAGTCAACGCCTCGGGAACCCTGAACCTGCTGCTCGAAGCGCGCGAGGCGGGCGCGACCCGGTTCGTGTACGCCTCCTCCTCCTCGGTCTACGGGGACAACCCCCGGTTGCCCAAGGAGGAGACGATGTCCCCGGCGCCCCTGTCCCCCTATGCGGTAAGCAAGCTGGCCGGCGAGCACTACTGCCGGATTTTCCATGCGCTCTACGGCCTGGAGACGATCTCGCTCAGGTACTTCAATATCTTCGGGCCGCGCCAGGACCCGCACTCGCAGTACGCGGCGGTGGTGCCGAACTTCATCAAGGCGGCGATTTCCGGTGAGCCACCGACCGTCTACGGCGATGGCCTGCAGTCGCGGGACTTCACCTACATCGACAACGCCGTGGAAGCGAATCTCAGGGCGTGCGAGGCGCCGGCAGGCAGCGCCGGCCGGGCTTACAACATCGCCTGCGGGGCGAGCGCCACGCTGCTCGACCTCCTCCGCATTCTCGAGCGCCTCACCGGGGCGCCGATCCGACCCAGACACGACGCTCCCCGTCCCGGGGACGTGCGCCACTCCCTGGCCTCGATCGACGCGGCGCGCCGGGACCTCTCCTACACGCCGCTCGTCGATCTCGAAGAGGGGCTCCGGAGAACCGTCGCGCGGTTCAAGGAATGAGGCTGTCGGTCGTCATCCCTGTCTACAACGAGGCCGGCACGATCCGGGAGATCCTGAAGCGCGTCCAGGCGGCCCCCTTCGAGAAAGAGATCGTCGTCGTCGACGACGGCTCGACCGACGGCACCAGGGATCTGCTGCGCGATCTCGGGGGGGGCGACGTCGTCGTCGTACTGCACGACGGCAACAGAGGAAAGGGGGCGGCCCTCAGGACGGGGTTCACTC
>JBIOWS010000295.1:0-8427 GCA_044868745.1 Candidatus Polarisedimenticolia bacterium | reverse complement strand
ACAGCAGAGAGATCGGCGACACCGGCTGCTGGGCGAAGTCACCGCAAGTGCAGGAAGACTTGATCGACCTCATCACCGCCCCGACCGATGCGCGGGGAAGGGATAGGAGCTTTCGATGCTGAAGGGTTTCCCGCCTCCAACCCCCACGGCGCTTGACTACGATCCGTTCGGCACGGTCATGAGCTCGGGGCGGGATCCGCGCCTGTGGGTCCAGGAGGGATCGAAACACGCCAATCGGAGTGACTTGGTCCAGGCGCTGCGCTGCTTTCAGCGCGCCCTCGAACTCGACATCGACTGCTCCGAGGCCTGGGTCGGGCTCGCCTCCGTCTTCCTCAGGATGGACGATACCAAGCGGGCAGGGTCGTGCCTGGAAGTGGCGCGCCTCATCCAGCTGCGCCGTGACGAACCGCGGGCGAGCGCTTAAGTCCGATTTCTTGACATAGCTCCGACCCTCTGCTAGCATCACCGCCCCATCAAATTGTCAGTAAAGGACTTTGCGTCCGCGTCTGCGCACATCCACGCATGGGGCAGCAGGGTGGAGCCCAAGACCTACAGGAATTTCATCGACGGCGAATGGGTCGAGTCGACCGCCCGCCAAACGTTTGAAAACCGCAACCCGGCCGATCGCAGCGAGGTGGTCGGAACGTTCCAGGATTCATCGGCGGCCGATGTCGAGGCCGCCGTCGAGGCTGCCCGCAGGGCCTTTCGGCGCTGGCGGCTGGTGCCCGCCCCGAAGCGCGCCGAGCATCTGTTCCGCATTGGCGAAATCCTCTTGCGGCGCAAAGAGGAGTATGCCCGCGAGATGACGCGGGAGATGGGGAAACCGCTCCGCGAAGCCCGCGGGGACGTACAGGAGGCGATCGACGTCTGCTACCACCTCGCCGGGGAGGGTCGACGCCTGCACGGCTATACGACCCCTTCCGAGCTGCCGAATAAGACCTGTTACTCGGTCCGGGTGCCGATTGGAGTGTGCGGGCTGATCACACCCTGGAACTTCCCGATGGCGATCCCCTCCTGGAAGATGATTCCGGCCTTGGTCTGCGGAAATTCGATGGTGATCAAGCCCCCGTGCGACGCGCCGCTGTCTTCCTACCACCTGGTGAAGGTCTGCCAGGAGGTCGGCATCCCGCGTGGCGTGGTCAACTATGTCACCGGAGGTGGTGGAACGGTTGGATCACCGCTTGCTCGCCATCCGGGAGTGGCGCTGATTTCGTTCACGGGGTCGTCCGACGTCGGGCGGCAGGTCGGCATGGTCTGTGCCGAGAATTTCAAGCGCGTCTCGCTGGAAATGGGCGGCAAAAACGCCATGATCGTCATGGATGACGCCCGTCTCGACCTGGCCGTGGAGGGAGCAGTCTGGGGGGCGTTCGCGACCGCGGGGCAGCGGTGCACGGCGACCAGCCGCATCGTCGTGCACAAAAAGGTCCTCAAGGAGTTCATCGACAAGCTCGTCGCACGTACCGGCCAGCTGAAGGTGGGCGACGGCCTCGACGAGTCGGTGGACGTCGGGCCGCTCATCAGCGAACAGCAGCTCAAGAAAGTGATGGAATATGTGCAGATTGGACGCGACGAGGGTGCCGATCCCGTCGTCGGAGGGGTACGCCTCACCAAGAATGAGTATGGCCGCGGCTACTTCTTCCAGCCGACGATCTTCACGGGTGTCGCCCCGGCGATGCGGGTGGCGCGCGAGGAGATCTTCGGGCCGATCGTCTGCATCCTTCCGGCCGACGGCCTGGATGACGCCCTGGAGATCGCCAACGATACCCTGTACGGTCTGTCGTCCTCGATCTACACGCAGGACGTCAACCGGGCCTTCACGGCCGCACGGGATCTCGACTCGGGGATCACCTACGTGAATTCCTCCACGATCGGAGCCGAGACGCACCTTCCCTTCGGTGGGGTTCGACGCAGCGGCAACGGGCATAGGGAAGGAGCCGCCTATACCGCTCTGGAGATATTCTCGGAGTGGAAGACGGTGTATGTGGACTTCTCGGGAAGGCTGCAGAGGGCCCAGATCGACAACAATTGACAGGCTGGCGCTCCGGGCGCCGCGGCGGGACGATGCAGGTCGGGGTACCGCGGGAAATCAAAGACAACGAGCACCGGGTCAGCCTCGTTCCGGCGGGTGTGCGCGCCCTGGTCGAGGCCGGTCACGTCGTCCTCGTGCAGGACGGCGCCGGCACCGGGAGCGGGATCGACAACGCCGCGTATGAGGCCGCGGGTGCGGTGATCGTGAAGGACGTCGAAGCGATTTTCCGTCGGGCCGACCTCATCCTCAAGGTGAAGGAGCCTCAAGAGGAGGAAATACCGTTCCTACGCCAAGGACAGGTCCTGTTCACGTACCTCCACCTCGCCGCGCAGCCGCGTCTAACACGGGGGCTTCTCCAGGCCGGCGTTACCGCCGTCGCCTACGAAACCATCACCGACAAGGACGGGAGCCTTCCGCTGCTGACCCCCATGAGCGAGGTCGCGGGACGAATGTCGATCCAGGTCGGCGCCTTCTATCTTCAAAAGACACTCGGTGGTCGCGGGATCCTGCCGGGGGGCGTGCCCGGAGTCCCTCCTGGAGACGTCGTCATCCTGGGTGGAGGGACGGTCGGGATCAACGCGGCGATGATGGCGCTGGGCCTCGGGGCACGTGTCACCATTCTCGATCGTTCCCTGCAGCGCCTGCGCTACCTGGACGAGATTTTCCACGGCAGGGCCGTGACTATCTTTTCGACCGGCGCTTACATCGCCGAAGCTGTGCGGCGAGCCGATCTTTTGATCGGGGCCGTACTGGTCGCCGGGGCCTCGGCCCCCAGGCTTGTCACCCGGGAGATGGTCGCCACCATGAAGAAGGGAGCGGTCATCGTGGACGTCTCGGTCGATCAGGGGGGATGCGTCGAGACGACCCATCCGACGACACACTCCGATCCGATTTTCGAGGTGGACGGCGTCGTCCACTATTGCGTTGCCAATATGCCCGGAGCCGTACCGCGCACTTCGACCTTCGCCCTCACGAACGCCACCCTGCCTTACGTCCTCCGGATCGCGGAACACGGTCTCCGGGAAGCTGCGAGCGACGATCCCACGCTTCGTCCCGGAGTGAACACGCACGAGGGGAAGGTGACCCACGAAGCGGTCGCACGATCGCAGGGGCTCCAACACATCCCCCTCGAGACGCTTCTCTAACAACCCGTCCGGGGTCCGCTCAGTCGCTTTTAATCTGGATGATGGTCGCGGGTCGGCCGTCCACGCCGAAGTGACGCGGCTCTCCCTCGTCCTGACGCGCGGCACCGACAGGAACGTCGGGGCGGGTCGTGGGAGGTGGCACCCCGTCCTCGTCCCCGGCGTCCAGGTCGTTCATCGCCTCGCGCCGATCCGCACGGCGAATGTCGAGCGGGACGCGCGTCTCGGCTTCGTCGTTGCGGACGAGAAGTTCCCGGCCGTCGGAGACGAGCTCGACATCCCCCTGCCCCTCGTTCACCAGACGCACCAGCGCCTCGGCGTCGATCTGAACTTCCAGGTCCCGCGTGATCTTGAAGCGCTGCAGGTAGTAGGGGAGGGACAGGCGGAAATGCTCCATCTCAGAGCAGGCCTTTGCCGGCTCGGTCCCCTCGACGAACGCCTCGAGCATGGTCACGGAGCAGTTCGACTCCACCGTGGCCCGCAGCCCGGACTTGCGATCGATCGGCACGTACACGACGTTCGCCGGCTTGATGAACCTCTCGGTCGGGCGGCCCGAATGGGCCTGCTTCATGAAATCGATCCAGATTGGCAGAGCAGCCCTCGCACCCGTCTCTCCCTCCCCCAGAGTCTTCTTCTGGTCGAACCCGACCCAAACCCCCGCCACCAGTGACGGACTGAATCCCACGAACCAGGCATCGGCGAGGTCATCGGTCGTCCCGGTTTTCCCGGCGACGGTCCTGTTCAGCGCCCGCGCTGCCGCAGCCCCCGTCCCGGTCTCGGTGACGCCCTCAAGGAGATAGGTCATGACGTAGGCCACATCGGCGCGCAGCACTTCGATCACCTTGGGCTTCGCCTCCTCGCGGATCTTCCCCTCACGGTCCGCGACGTAGCGGATGAAGTGTGGCTCGACGCGGACGCCTTGGTTCGGGAAGATGGAGTAGGCGGTGGTCAGGTCGATGAGCGACACCTCCATCGTCCCCAGCGCCATGGAGGGATATGGGCGGAGCGGGCTGGAGATCCCCATACGGCGGGCGATCTCGATCGTCTTCGTGTAACCGACCTGGTTCAGCAGCTTGACCGCGACGATGTTGCGTGACTCCTCCATCGCCTCGCGCAGCGTGGTCACCCCGTAGTACTTGCGGTAGTAGTTGTTGGGCTGATACTCGTCGCCGGTCGCGGGATCGATGAACACGGTCGACTCGTCGAAGATCGTGTCGGCGAGCGTGAAGCCCGAATCGAGAGCGGCGGTGTAGACGAACGGCTTGAAGGCCGATCCTGCCTGGCGATACGACTGCATCGAGCGGTCAAACTCGCTGCGGTTAAAGTCGTATCCGCCGACCAGCGCCCTGACCTCACCGCTGGAGGGATCGATTGCCAGGAGCGCTCCCTCGACCAGGGGCTCCTGGTCCAGCTTCACCCTCAGCTCCTGCTTGGCCTCATCCAGAGCCAGCACCAGGAAGGGTGCTACATCACCCACCTTGAGGACCTGGCTCGGCATGCTCTTCCCGGTCCAGTCGATCGCCTCGGGTCCCAGCTTCGCCGTAAAGGCTCCCAGCTTCACGACGGCAACGCGCCGGCTGACCTCCGTGACCAGCCCGGTGCGCAGCTTGCCGACCACCGGCGGCTTGCTCCAGCCGGGCCCCTCGAACGAGGCCAGGTCGCCACCTTCCTTCAGGACGTTCTGCTGGATCGGCCGGAAGCCCTGTCGCTTGTCGAGGACCCGCAGGCCCTCGAAGATCGCCGCGTTCGCAGCCTTCTGCATCGCCGGGTCGAGGGTCGTGTGGACCTCCAGACCTTCTTCGTACAGGGTCGTCTCGCCGTACTTCGAGTCCAGGTAGCGCCGGACCTCTTCCACGAAGTAGGGAGCGATATTGTCCTCCTCCGGGAGCCTGGCCACGACGACCTCGCTGGCGATCGCTTCGTCGGCCTGGGTGCGGGTGATCTTCTCTTCCTCCACCATCCGGTTCAGAACGTGATTCCGACGGGCCTTGGCCCGCTCGGGCGATCGCAACGGGGAGTACGATTCGGGCCGCTGCACGAGACCGGCGAGGAGAGCCGACTCGGCGAGGGACATCGTTTTGGCCGGCTTGCCGAAATAGTACTGCGCCGACGCCTCCACGCCGTACCGGCCGTGGCCCATGTAGACCTGATTGCAGTAGAAACCGAGGATCTCCGGTTTGGTGAACGACTTCTCGATCTGCAGCGCCAGGAGCATTTCCTGCATCTTGCGGCGCATGGTCTTCTCGGGTTTCAGGAAGAGCGACCGCGCCAGCTGTTGTGTGATGGTGCTTCCGCCCTGCGCCTTCTTGAGTCGGATGATGTCCGTTATGATGGCGCGCGCGATGCCCCAGGGGTCGATGCCGCCGTGCTCGTAGAAACGCGTGTCCTCGGTCGAGACCAGGGCATCCAGGAACGCCGGCGGCACCTGGTCCAGTCCGACGACGATCCGTTTCTCGGCTCCGAACTGGTACAGCACCTGGCCATCGGCGCCGTAGATCGTCGTGACGACCGGCGGCTTCCAGTCCTGAAGATGCTGCACTTCCGGGATGTCGAAGGTGAGGAGGTACCCGAAGACCGAGCCCGACCCGACCGCGACGAGCAGTCCGGCCAGTGCGATGGCCGCGATGCCTCGTCGCGTCCTCCAGAAGGGAGCTGGCGGCCCGCCGGGACCCCCTCCGGGGGGCGGGGTCCGCATCGAGCCGGAAGGGGGCCGTAACGAAGGAGGCACCCCGGGAGGGCCGGTCGGGGCTTGGGGAGGCGCTCCGACACCGCCAAAGGTCCGTGCTGGAGGCTCTGGCGATCGGTCGTTTCGATTCTCAGTGGTCAAGTGACCTCGGGCCGCCGGTGGCGACTGCATAAATGATTATACACGCAGTGGTTCCAGACTTCCCCATCTCTGTCATCATCCCAACGCTGGATGAGGCGGTCGCCTTGCCGGCAGCCCTCCACAGCCTTGAGGGGCAGTCGGGAGGCCCCCCTTTCGAGGCAATCCTGGCGGACGGTGGGAGCCGGGACGGGACCGTTGAGCGCTTTGAGACCTTGACGCGGGGGTGGGCCGCTCGCGGCTGGGGTGCGAGGGTGGTGACCGCGCCGCACGCGGGAAGGGGGATCCAGATGAACGCGGGGGCTAACGCCGCCCGCGGCGCGGCGCTTCTCTTCCTCCATGCCGACACGCGCCTTCCTGCCGGCGCACACCGGGCGATCGTCTCGGCTCTCGCGGATCCTAAGGTCATGGGCGGCGGGTTTCGGCTCAGGTACGAGGAGTCGGGGGTCTTCCTGCGGGTTGTCTCGGCCTACGCCACTCTGCGATCGCGGCTGACCCGGATCCACTACGGCGATCAAGCGATCTTTGTGAGACGGTGCGCGTTCCGTGCGGTGGCCGGCTTCCCGGAGATACCACTCTTCGAGGATTTGAGCCTGGCAGTTGCTCTGCGCAGGGCCGGCCGCGTAGTGACATTGGCGATGTATGTCACGACGTCGGCACGCCGCCTCCGCCACGGAGGCGTCGGCAGGACGGCGGCGCGCTTCGCCTGGTGCAAAATCCGCTTCGCCCTCGGCGCCGATCCGGCGCGCATCAAGGCGGACTACCCCGATGTCCGCTGAAGAGATCCCCTCGCCCTGGGCTCAGATGTACCCCCGCGCCGTCGGGCTTGCGCCGGATGGGATCCTTGTCCCGGCGGGGACCCTGCGGGTTCTACTGGGGCGCAGCGGCCGGGTGGACCTGATCTACACCGGCTTCGCCATGGAGCCTGTGATCCGAAACGGGGATCGTATCGCCGTCGAGAACGGGCGCGCGCCTCGCCTCGGTGACCTCATTCTTTGCGAGACGCGCTCTTGGGGAGACGTCCTGCGTGTCCTCGGAGGGAGCCGGACGGAAGCGCTGGTGACCGGGCTCGACGCGTGCCCGCGCGGTCGCGGCACGGTGACTCGCGATCGAGTTCTGGGGGTTGTCAGGAGTCGCACCGGATCCGGCGGCCTCGCGGGGCTTTCGATCGCGCTCGCCTTCCCTCTCTGGTCACGGTGGGCTGCCTTGCGTCACTGGTGGCGCAGAATTTCCGAGGCACCGGATTTCGGGAAGAGGGCAGGGCAGTCGGTGCGTGAGAAGTACGCGCTTCAGGTGGAGGGGTACGCCGCCATGGTGACCCAGGCTCTGGGTGAGGAGCCGCTGGCGCTGATGCGGCGCTTCCTGCCTCCTGGTGGTTCAATCCTGATCGCGGGGAGCGGTACGGGAGGAGAGGCGCTCGGAGCGGCGCGAGCAGGATACCGCGTGAGCGGCTTCGATTTCGTTCCCGCGATGCTTCAGGCCGGACGGCGGAACGCGCAAGAAGCCGGTCTAGAGATAGAGTTCTTCGATGCCGACATGACGGTGCTGGATCTGGGACTGCGGTGTTTCGACGGCGTCTATGTGACGCCGTTGGTCTACTCCTTCGTTTCGGGCCGGCAACGCCGCATCGAGAGCCTGCGCCGCCTGGGGTTGCACCTGGCTCCAGGAGGGACCCTCATTTTCAGCGCCTTTCTGCTCAACAGGCCGGCTCAGTGGCTCGAGGCGGTGCTGGTCTGGGCCCGCCGAAGGGTGGTGAGGGACAGCGGCGGGGAATTCGGGGACTGGTTCACCTGGTTCCTGACGCCGCGTGGAACGATCGGCAAGTCGTATCTGCACGTCTCCACCGCGACGCGGGTGCTCAGGGAGATCCGGGCTGCCGGGTTCCGCCACGCGGCGCGAGAGGGGAGGGCGCATTTCGTCGCCTCCGACTTTCAAGCGCGGATTTCGGCGTCGATTGAAGGCCAGAAAGCGGCATCCTTGCGGAAATGAAGGTAGCGGAAGCGCACACCCTCCACGAGCGACCGCACCCTGTCGATCAGATGCGGGTGTCGGGGCATCTGGTCGACCACGAACGGCAGGTTACCCAGGAGATCCGCGAAGCACCCTCCGTCGTCCGGGCTTACGAAAGTCCGTTGATCCTTCCGCAGGCGATAAAAACCGGCCACGGGATAGGTCCCGACGACCGCCGCTCCCCGGCGATATGTGCCGCGAAACGGCCCGCCCGCAGCCACAAGACCGTCCGGCCGCCTCAGGACCAGGGTGAGATCGTCGCTGATGACTTCTCCCTCGCTGCTCATGGCCGCCAGCGTCGACTTGCCGGCGTCCGACGGCCCGTAGAATAAATGACAGCGGCCGCCCCGGACGATGCTCGCACTGTGCAGGAGGAATCCGCCGCTGTCGATCGCGAGCCAGGAGACGGCGCTCCTCAGGAA
>JBIOWS010000294.1:0-2979 GCA_044868745.1 Candidatus Polarisedimenticolia bacterium | reverse complement strand
GTGAAGCTGCTCGACGCGGCGCGCCGCGTCGAGACGCCCGAGGTGGTGCGTCACCTGGTCTGTGGTCAGTACGAGGGATACCGGAGCGAGGCCGGAGTGCGCCGGGACTCGCGCACGCCGACCTTCGCGGCGGTCAGGCTGTTCGTCGACAACTGGCGCTGGCAGGGGGTACCGTTCTACCTCCGCTCGGGGAAGGGACTGGCCAGGCGGGTCAGCGAGGTGGTGATCCAGTTCCTGTCGCCGCCGCACAACATGTTCGACCTGCCGCCGGGTCAGAGCCTCGAGGCCAACCGCATCAGTCTCGGGATCCAGCCGGACGAAGGCGTGCACCTGCGCTTCGAGACCAAGGTGCCCGACCGCGGCATGGAGGTTCGCTCCTCGAGGCTCGTGTTCCACTTCGGCGATCAGCCGGGCTCCGCGGCCCCCGACGCCTACGAGCGGCTGCTGCTCGACGCGCTGGCCGGGGATCCGTCCCTGTTCATGCGCGAGGATGAAATCGAGCGGGCCTGGTCCCTCCTCGATCCGCTCATCCGGGCCCAGGAGGAGCGCGCCTCGCCTCCCCCCGATCCCTACCCCGTCGGATCCTGGGGACCCGCCCTGGCTGAGGAATTCATCGCCCGCGATGGCCGGGCCTGGGCGCTCGAGACCGTCGGCGGGGACCACGGGGAGGGCAGGAGCGCCTTCCCTAGAGGAACCTCCGGATCGCCACGTAGGTGAGCGCGGCGACCAGCGCGGAGATCGGGATCGTCAGGATCCAGGCCCAGACGATCTGCCGCGCCACGCCCCAGCGCACCGCCGTCAGGCGGTGCGTCGCCCCGACCCCCATGATGGCGCCGGTGATCGTGTGCGTGGTGCTGACGGGGATCCCCCACAACGCCGTGCCGAGCAGGGTGATCGCCCCCGCCGTCTCGGCGCTGAAGCCCCCGATCGGCCTGAGCTTGGTGATCCGCATCCCGAGCGTCTTGACGATTCTCCATCCTCCCGCGAGCGTGCCGGCGGCGATGGTGGCGTGACAGAGAAGAATGATCCAGTAGGAGACGTGGAAGGTCTTCATGTATCCGGAGCTGAACAGCAGGATGGCGATGATCCCCATCGTCTTCTGGGCGTCGTTGGTCCCGTGGCCAAGACTGTAGAAGGCGGCGGAGACCAGTTGCAGGCGCCGGAAGCGCCAGTCCACGACCGAGGGAGCCGAGTTGCGGTGGATCCAGATCAGGCAGAGCATCATCAGGAATCCGAGCACCAGGCCCAGGAGGGGCGACAGGACGATGAACAGGGTGATCTTGAGAAGCCCACTGCCGATGAGCACGTTCGGGCCCCCTCGGACGACCGCGGCGCCCGCCAGCCCGCCGATCAGGGCGTGCGAGGAGGAGACCGGCAGTCCCAGGTACCAGGTGGCCAGGTTCCAGGCGATCGCCCCGACCAGTCCGCCGAGGACGACCCAGCGGTCGATGGCCGCCGGGTCGACGACGCCCTTTCCGAGTGTCGTCGCGACCTTCACGCCGAAGCCGAAGGCCGCCGCGAAGTTGAAGAAGGCGGCCCAGGCGACGGCGACGTTGGGAGAGAGGGTGCCGGTGGAGACGACCGTGGCGACGGAGTTGGCGGCGTCGTGAAAGCCGTTCAGGAAGTCGAAGACCAGCGCGACGACGATGATGGCGACGACGGAGATCAGGACGGGGTCGATGGGCCGGTTCCCTACTGGTTCTTCAGGATGATGCGCTCCAGGACGATGGCCACGTGCTCTGCCGCGTCCGTGGCCGACTCGAGCGTCTCGATGATCTCCTTCGCCTTGATGACGAAGATCGGGTCGCGCCCCGAGTCGAAGATGCGTGCCACCGCCTCGCGGTAAAAGCGGTCTCCCTCCTTCTCCAGCTCGTTGATCCGCGCGCACCGCTCCATGGTCTTGCCGGAGTCCCTGAGATGGACGACCGCTTGACGGATCTCCTCGGCCTGCTTGTGAATGATGCGTGCCAGCTCGGCGGCATCGGGGATCTCCTTGCCGACCTTGAACAGGACGGCGTGGCCGGCGGAGGCATCGATGAGGTCCACCAGGTCGTCCATCGAGGAGCCCAGGTCGTGGATGTCCTCCCGGTCGATCGGAGTGATGAACGTGCGGTGCAGCATCTTGAACAGGTTGTGGACGTAGGCGTCGCAGCGATGCTCGATGTCCTTGATCCGCTCGGCGTGATTCGGACTGCCGGAGACCCCGTTGCGGAACATCTCCTCCAGAATCAGCGCCGCCTCCGCCGCGGACGCGGCCATGGCATCGAAGGTCTCGAAGAACAGCCGGTCCGCGCTTCTGTTCCTGAAGAACATGCCGCTCTCCCGAAGTCCGTCGCGAACCTAGCGCAGCCGTCCTTGCAGTGTCAAGCCGCTTGCATGCTGAAGTATCCCAGATTCAGGCGCCTGCCCTGCGCCCATCGGACACGGGTCCGGCGAATGCAGGGCACGGCGCCTCATACGGGGGTTGCCTCCTGGCCATCATACCAACGCCACGGCGCTGGTCGGGATTAGTCCGTGCGACGCCGGCGGCTGCGGATCGTGCCGCGCCGCGGCCTGGAGTGCGGAGCCGGGAGAGGGTGGTAGGCGCTGAGGAACCAGAGAAGCGGGCGCCCCTCGGTATGCCCGGCGGCCACGACGCGGCCCACGAAGAGCGTGTGATCCCCGCCCTCGTGCGCGGCGGCCAGCGCGCAGTCGAGCCAGGCGAGACAGCCGTCCAGGACGGGAGCCCCCGTCACCTCCGTCCGGTGAGCCCGCCCCTCGAGCCAGTTGCCCCGCGCCCCCGAACGACCCGCGGCCAGGTCGGCAAGCCGCCGCTGCCCGGCCCCCAGGATGTTCACGGCGAAGCAGCGGTCGCGCTCGATCAGCGCATGACTTCTGGCGTCGTTGGCGATGCAGACGACGACGAGCGGCGGATCGAGCGACAGAGAGCAGAACGAGCTGACGGTGATGCCCTGGATCCCGCCATCCCGCCGGGTCGTG
>JBIOWS010000293.1:0-8329 GCA_044868745.1 Candidatus Polarisedimenticolia bacterium | reverse complement strand
TGAGCGCCGAGGAACAGCACCTCCAGGATCTGGAGAAGGAGCTGCAGCAGGTGGACGCCCAGATCGCCCAGGCGGGGCGCGCCGCGAGCATGGCGGGCATCGCCACGACGGACGACGTGTCGGCGCTGATGGAGAGGAAAAAGAGGCTCGTGAAGGAGATCGACGAAGCGCGCAAACGCATTCGCTGAGGTCAGAAGGCATCCAGCTCCCAAACCTGACAGTCCTCCTCCCGTGAGAACTCGGGCAGCTCGATCCCACGATCGAGCGCCCGGATCATCACCACCGGCTCCGCGCGTCTTCTTCGGGCGACGGGGTAGATCGAGGTATCGGTCACCGCGGCAGGCAGGAACCATCCTTCCAGCCTTTCCATTCCCTCGCGGCGTGCCCAGGCGATGGCGCTCCAGAACAGGTCGACCAGGCGTTCCTCCGAGCCGCGGCGGGCGCCGTGCTCCCGCCATCTCAGCGTGCCGGACGTCGCCCTCAGGATGGCGTAGGCCTCGACGCCGCTGCCTCGGTCGATCACAAAGAGACGATCCTCCGCCTCGCGGCGCAGGCGATGCCGCAGCTCCATCTTGAGCAGGATCTGCCGCCACGCCGGTCGGTCTCGCTGGATGGCGAAGCGGCCGCCGTCGGTCGTGAAATCATGGATCCGGATCAGGGCGTCGAGATCGCCGGGCCTGAAGGCCCGCAGCCCTTCGGGCCCCGCGGACGTCTCCCCCGACTTGAGCCACGCGGGCTCCTTCGGCCACTGGACCGGAAGCACACTCCGGCAGGCGGTCTCGGTCGAAGGGAGACACCGGAAGCCCTGTCTGGCGTAGAACGCCTCGCCGATCTCCGATACCAGCAAGGCGACCGCGTGCCCCTCCGAGCGCGCCGTGGCCAGCGCCTGGTGGAGCAACTCGGCGGCGTGCCCGCGACCGCGGCGGTCCGCGGGCGTGAAGACGGCTCCCACACCTGCGATCCTCACCGGCCGCCCGTCAAGCCTCCCCCGCAACGAATAAAGCTTCATGCTGCTCTGGACCTCACCCCGGTCGTCCTGTCCCAGCAGGAAGCGGTAGTGCTGTCTCCCCCAGGCGGAGTCCTTCAAGGCCAGGTTGAGCGCCAGGTAAGCGTCCAGGCTCATACCTTCGCCCCAGACGGCGTGGCTCTCCTTCAGGACCTGCTCCATCTCCTCGCGCCCGGCGTCGTTCAGCCGCACGGTCGGCGCCTCACCAAGCCGCGGCGGCTTTCATGGCGAAGCTCGCTCCGAAGACGATGAGCGTGATCCCGGCCACCACCGAGACCGCTCTCAGGACAGGACCCTGCACCAGCCTCCGGCCATAGTGCAGAGCGCAGGAGAGCGCCAGGACCCAGAGCAGGCACCCGACCACCAGCGCAAGAATGAACAGGACCTCGACCCAGGCGCTGGCGCGCGACCGGGCCGCCAGCGCCGCTCCGAGGATCCCCAGCCAGGAGGCGATGGTCAACGGGTTGAGAAGAGTGATGAATACGCCCGCAGCGAACGGCCCGCGTCCCGGAGCGGATTGTGGATCACGCTGGTCCGGGTCGACCACCGGAGCCAGGGAGGATCGGATCGCTCCCACGCCGAGCCAGGTGAGAACCAGCGCTCCGGCGCCGAACAGGAGGATCCTCGCCCAGGCCTGCCGCGACAGCGGATCGGCCCCCGCGTAGGCGATCAGGATGTAGAGCAGATCGGAGAGGGTCGAGCCGACGCCGAGCAGGCAGGCGCCTCGGAATCCCTCGCGCAGGCCGCGATCGATCATGGCGATGTTGACCGGCCCGAGCGGAGCTGCGACCGTCAACCCGATCGCCACCCCCTGAAGGAGAAGCACCGCCTCGTCGCCGCCCATGAAAAGTGACCTCCGACCCGCGGGACCGCGACCCGCGCCCGGCGACTGTAGCAGAGAAGCGACGGCCTCGGAAGCGCCGGGAGGCATCCCTTTCCCATGGCGGGGGTTGTTTGACAATGCCCGGATGCCAACCTATATTGCCCGGCAGGGAGGCGTACGCCACGCCCGGAGTGCCACGATGGTTTCCGGCCCGAATCATCCGCGCGCGACCGAGCGCGAGACCGTGATGTCGGGGAGCGAAGCCGGCCGCTCACGAGGCCGTTTCCCGCCGCTGTTCGCCAGGTTCCTCGGCAGACGCCGGAACTACCTTGTCGATTCCTCCTACCAGGTTCGCTCCGCGATCGTGGCGGTGCTCGGCATGGCGTTCCTGCTCGCCTTCGCGGCCGCCCTGTTTCACCTGCTGAGTCTCGAGAATGCGCGCGACCTGGCCCGCAGCGCGCCCTTTATCCCCCGCGGCGCCGCCGCCGGCGACGTGCGCTCCGTCCTCTACCTCGTCGCCGTGGGGATCATCTTCGTGGCGGCCGTATTCGT
This sequence comes from Candidatus Polarisedimenticolia bacterium, assembly GCA_044868745.1. Lineage (GTDB taxonomy): Bacteria > Acidobacteriota > Polarisedimenticolia > Gp22-AA2 > Gp22-AA2 > JBIOWS01. The sequence goes on along the minus strand of JBIOWS010000293.1, from coordinate 5,948 downwards.
GATCGAGATCCTCGAGACCCACAAGACCGCCGGCGTCGTTTACAAGGTGACGCGCGGCCTGCGAGAGTTGGAGGCGGGACGCTGGGGGACGCGCGTGACGCTGCGCAAACACGACAACTTCAAGGACATGGAAGAGGCCTTCAATGCGGCGACGCGCGCCCTGCGCGACCAGCTCGAGGACGACCTGCGCGGACTGCAGGCGATCGAGACACAGGTGCGCCTCATCGCGCGTGAATTCGAGTCGGGCAATCGCGAGGGCGCTCTCCTCCTGCTTCGCCAAGTGGCCGGGGAGCTCCAGCTCCTCCGCGAGCGACGAAGAAACCTCCTGGAATCCGCGCCAAGCGCCGAAAATCCGGCTTGACAAGCACGACGGCGTAGGGTACTAGTATGCGCCTGTGTCGATGTATCGCACGGATCTCCTATTGATCTGAGGGGCCTACTGTCCACGAAGGCGCAGCTTTTGTGCGTCATCATTAAGTCTTGCCGCCCGGGGCCGCTCGCGCCTGGGGTGGGCGCTGACGGGTCCGTGGGTTCATGAAAGGAGGGTTCCCCCAGTGGCCAGGGGCAAAGTGAAATGGTTCAATAACAGCAAGGGGTACGGTTTCATCCAGCAGGAGGATGGGACGGACATCTTCGTTCACTTCTCCGCCATCCAGGGTGAGGGATACAAGACGCTTGAGGAGGGTCAAGCGGTCGAGTTCGAAATCACCCAGGGCCCCAAAGGACTACAGGCCGCGAACGTCTCGAAGGTCTGACCCACCGATCCCGTTCGGTAAGTTGCCCGGGGCTCCCTCCCCGGCTTTTTGTGTGCGGCAGCGCGCCCGGCTCGGTGCGCTGCGTGTGATACGATCTGCGGGCGATGGTTCGCCTTCGGCGCGCTCCCGCAAAGCGTTTCGTCCCTCCCCTGCTGTTTCCCCTGGCGCTCGCGAGCTTGGTGGCCGGTGCCTGCGCCCGGGACGATGGCGCCCATCGGCTCGGGCAGGCGCGGGAACTGCGGGCGACCGGCCGCTACGATCAGGCGGTCGAGATCCTGGCCGATCTGGTGAAGCGCTCCCCGGGTGACTTCACGCTGCACTACGAGCTGGCCCTGGCTCTCAACGCCGCAGGGAAATCGAGGCAGGCGCTGGAGCAGGTCGCCGGCGCGATCGAGGCCGATCCCGCGTCCCTCGATGCGCGCGCGCTGCGCGGCGAGATCCTGGCGGCCCTCGGGAGGGACGAGGAGGCGCTCACCGAGCTGCGGCGCGTGGTGGCCGCGGATCCTCGCCGCTCGGGCGTGCACCGGATCATGGGCATCGTCCATGCCCGCGCGGGCCGCACGCAACAGGCGATCAATCAGCTCGAGAAGGAGCTGGCGATCGCCCCTCACGATGCCCACACCTTGACGGAGCTGGGAGTCTTCCTCCTGCACGCCGGCCGGATCCCCGAGGCCGCCGACCGGCTCGAACGCGCCGTCGCCGCAGTGCCGGAGTCGAGCCGGGCTCTCCGCTATCTGGCCGAGGTGCGGTTCAAGCAGTTGCATCGGGAGGAGGGGTTGGACCTCCAGCGGCGGGCGCTCGAGGCCGACCCGACGGACGTCGATCTCCTGGTGGCTCACGCCGACGCCCTGGCGAGCTTCGGTCACCGCGAGGAATCACAGCGGGTTCTCGAGCGCGCCGTGGGGCGAGGCGTCCGCGACGCGCGCCTGTACGTCGAGCTCGGCAAGCAGGCGGAGAAGCGCCTGGACATCGAGAGCGCGATCGGCTTCCACAGACGCGCCATCGAGATCCGTCCCGACGACGCGAAAGCCCACTTTCAGCTCGGCAAGGCCCTGACGCTCCTGGGACGGATTCAGGAGGCGCAGGCGGAGTTCCAGGAGGCCAACCGGCTCGATCCATCCGATCCCTATGCCTACTACTATCTCGGATCGATCGCCGCCGACGAGCGCCGGTTCCCGGAGGCGATCACCTTGTACCGCCGCTCCCTGGAGATCGACCCGGTCAATCCGAAGGCCCACTACGCGCTGGGGATGGCTCTCCGACGGTCCGGCCGGTCCGCGGAGGCGCAGGCTGAGCTTGCGCGGCACGCCGAAATCATGAAGAAGCTGAATGAGAGCCGAGAGGGCGGCGTCGCCACGGCGGAGTGAGGGACCCGCCCGAGCCGTCATGGCCGCGCTCCTGTCGCTGCCAGTCGCGCCGGTGGCGTGTTCGACGCCGCCGGCGGAGCCGCGCCCGGAGCCTGCGTCGGCCGTCCGGTATATCAATGTGGCATCCGGCGCGGGTCTCGCGCTCCGCAACGTCAGCGGCGCGACCGCCAAGACCACCATCAACGAGACCGTGGGCAACGGCGCCTGTCTCCACGACGTGGACGGCGACGGCCGGATCGACATCTTCCTTCCGAACGGATCGCGTGACGGCGGGTTCCCAGAAGGGGCGGGGCCGCACTCGGCCCTGTACCGCAACCGGGGCGACGGCACCTTCGAAGAGGCGACCGAGGAAGCGGGGATCGGATCGCCCGGCTTCTGGGCCCAGGGGTGCGTGTTCGGCGACTACGACGACGATGGGAAGGCCGATCTCTTCCTCACCGGGTTCGGGCGCTACATTCTCTACCACAACGAGGGAGCCGGACGGTTCCGCGACGTGACCAAGCGGTCCGGCCTGCAGGGGCGCGGGTGGAGCACCGGCGCCGCCTTCGGCGACTATGACGGCGACGGCCGGCTCGACCTGTACGTCTCGCATTACGTGGACTACGACGCCTCCAGCCACCCGCTGCCGACGCCGGGATCGGGTAAGAACTGCTTCTACAGAGGCGTGCCGGTGATCTGCGGGCCCGGCGGGCTCAAGCCCTCATTCGGCCACCTGTATCACAACGAGGGCGGAGGTCTGTTCCGAGATGCCACGCGCGAGTCGGGCCTGCGCACGGAGGCCGCCGGCTACGGACTCGGGGTCGTCTGGTCCGACCTCGACCTCGACGGCGACCTCGACCTCTACGTCGCCAACGACTCGACGCCGAACTACCTGTACCGCAACGACGGCGCGGGCCGCTTCACGGAGATCGGTGCCATAGCCGGAGCGGCGTACAACGAGGAGGGGCGTGTCCAGGCGGGGATGGGGGTCGACTCCGGCGATTACGACAACGACGGCCTGCCCGATCTGGTGGTCTCCAACTTCTCGCACGACTACACGACGCTGCGACACAACGAGGGGGGCCTGTTCTTCCTGGACGTCTCGATGGGAGCCGGGATCGGCAGCGCCACCCTGCCCACGCTCGGCTGGGGGGTCGGATTCCTCGACTACGACAACGACGGGCTCAAGGACCTGTTCCTCGCCAACGGGCACGTCTTTCCCGACATCGACCGGAGGGGTCTCGGCACCACATGGAGGCAGCGCAACCAGTTGTTCCACAACGAAGGAAATGGCCGGTTCCGCGAGGTCACCGATCAGGCGGGACCCGGGCTGCGGGAGGCGCACAGCGCCCGCGGCGCCGCCTTCGGCGATCTGGATGACGACGGCGACATCGACGTCGTCGTGAACAATATCGACGAGCCTCCCAGTCTGCTCCGCAACGACGGGGGGAACGGGCGCAATTGGATCGGCTTTCGACTGGTGGGGAGCGAGCGCAACCGGGAAGCGATCGGCGCTCGCGTCACGGTGACTTCAGGCTCCCTCCGTCAGATGGCGGAGATCCATGCCGGGTCCTCGCACAACTCCTCGAACGAACCGCGTCTGCTCTTCGGCCTGGGATCGCTCGATGTTGCCGACCGCGTGGAGATCCGCTGGCCTCTGGGCAAGACGCAGTCGCTTGCCGATCTTCCCGCCGACCGCTACCACACCATCCGCGAGCCGGATGGGGACTGACCGAGCCGCCGCATGCGCCGCGCTCGCTCAGGGGTTGGGCCGCTTCAGGACCTCTGGGGTGGGCACGACGACTGTTGCAGGGGGCGGTGTGGAACCCGGCGGAGGGGGCTCCACGAGCAGGCTCGGGGGAATCGCCTTCGCCTGGCCGGAGGGATCCTCCAGCTCCGGGTGGCGCGAATAGTAATAATCGATGATCCACTGCGGGACGTAGGCCCGATCCTTGTTGCCCTTGGTGTGAGGGATCTTCGTCTCGTGCCGGCCGTCCCCGTCGGCGTCCATGATGCTGTATTCGAAAGGCGGCTTGCCGTCGGTGTCGATCTCGACGCCGAAGACCCTCCCCTCGATCTCGTAGGTCATGAAGAAGGTGCCGTCCGCCTTGCGATACCCCTTCAGGATCGTCTCCTTGCCGGGGATGAGCGGCGTACGGTCGGAGATCCGGATCGCCTCCTTGGCGGCCGTGATGATGTTCGGGAAGGGCCAGCCGTGCGGGTTGATGAGGATCTCGCCCCGGACGGGCGAGGCCACCAGCGTCGCCAGGACCGCGGCGGCGCCGAGGATGCGTGGCCGGGCAAGCCTCCATCGATCCGCCCCGGGATACTGCGTTGCGCGTCTCACGGCGTCGTCAATTATAGACGGCCTTCAGACCTCGACAAGGATGTCCTGACCGTCCACGCGGACCTTGTAGCAGGGGATCGTGAGCGCGGGGTTCGTGAGGCACTTCCCCGACGCCACGTCGTACTGGAAGCCGTGCCAGGGGCAGGTGATGACCCCTTCCTCCAGGTCCCCTTCGCCGAGCGGCCCGCCCCGATGCGGGCACGTGTTGGTGGTGGCGAAGACGTTCCCGCCGCGGTTGTAGAGCGCAATCGGAGTGCCTCCCACCTCGACCGCCTTCGCCATTCCCTGCGGCAGCTCCGAGAGCGTTGCGACCTTCACGAATCCCCCCATCGGTGTTCCTCCTCTCCGCAGGCCGGCGGGTCAATCCTCCGGCCTCCCGTCCGGGTGACTGTTCGCCAGGATCGTCTTGTAATACGGCAGCAGCTTTTGCTCGTAAACGGCGATCAGTTTTTCCAGCAGGTCCCCGGGCTCCCGGCTGTAGATCACCTGCGATCCCGTCTCCTTCCCGATCAGACCCACGATGTGCTGCAGATGGTCGGCGATCCCCCCCGTCCCTTGCAGCACCCCGATCACCTTTCCCTCATCGTAGGCGATCGCGAACTCTCCGAGGGTCCCCGACCGGCCACCCATGAAGACCACGAGGTCGCAGGAGCGGATGTTCTCCACCTCGCGGCCCATGAGCCCGCTACCCGTGTAGATCAGAGCGTCGTAACCTTCGTATGGGGAGTGGTACTTGATGGCATGCTCCTCGAAATTGAGAGCCGGCGAGACCCCCACGACGATTCCGCTCGCCGCCTTGGCCCCCTTGACGGCCTCGTGCGGCAGCCCCGGACAGGCGCCGGTCACCAGGACGCATCCCCTGACGGCGATCGCCCGGCCCATTTCGTACGCCTTGCCCAGGACCTGCTCGCTCAGGCGCCCGCCGGCCGATCCCATCACACCGACGGTGATGCGTCTCTGGCGCGCTCTCTGCTCGACGAGACTCTCCAACGCTCTCCCCTCCGCCGCGCAGGAGTCTAGCATCCTTCCGCGGGGGGGACCGCCACCAAATTGACCGTCTGCGGCCTAGGACTTATACTGACGGGCCTTTGCGCCGGAAGACCCGCGCATCCCCGGATACTCGTGGCGACGCCCCTCACAAAGACGATCCGCACAGCCAGGGTTCGGAGGCTTCGACGCGCCACGCTGATCCATCTCGCCTTGGCCGCCTGCGTCCTGATCGCCTCCGGGTGCGGCCAGCGCCGGGAGTCGGGCCCCTCCACGGTCCCGGGTCCGACGGAAGGCCTGAATCATCCGATGGTGGGCCAACGGGCCCCCGATTTCGTGGCCCAGGACCTCACCGGCCCCTGGATTCCTCTCAAGAACCTGAGCGGCAAGCCGATCGTTCTGTTGTTTTTCCGGCCCGGCGCACCGTTCGCGCCGGAGCTGGCACGCGAGCTCGGCCGTCTTCGCGAGGATCGATCGCTGGCCCCCATCATCTTCGTGGGCCTGGCCCAGGAT
>JBIOWS010000292.1:0-5457 GCA_044868745.1 Candidatus Polarisedimenticolia bacterium | reverse complement strand
GTAGTCCTTGTGCATGATGAAGAACTGGCAGGAGCCGCTGTTCGGGTCGCTGGTACGCGCCGTGGAGACCATGCCGCGCTTGTGACTGTACTTGGTGGTGAACTCCGCCGGCATCTTGCGCGGGCCGTCCCCGGAGCCGTCGTTGGTGGGATCGCTGTCCTTGGAGTTCGGATCGCCTCCCTGGATCATGAAGCCGGCGATCACCCGGTGGAAGGTCGTCCCGTTGTAGAAGCCGCTCTTCGCAAGATCCTTGAAGTTCTGCACCATCTTGGGCGCCACATCGGGGAGGAACTCGAAGACGATCGTCCCCATGGTGGTCTTGATGACGGTGACGTCTTTCTTCTCGGGAGTTTTCTCCATGGTCCCTTTCGAGGGCGGGGCGGGGGCGGGCCCCGATCCCGTTGGGGCGGGCGTCGGCGAGCCCTGGCCGGCGACGAGCCCGGTTCCGAGGGCGACGCACGCGAGGAAACAGGCGGCGAGGATGGAGGCACTCGGTCGCCTACCGCGGCTCAGCTTCATTGTCATTACGCTCCTCCGTTGTTCGTAAAGGCGCAGGATTCTAGCAGAACCCGCCGGCGCCCGCCACCGACATGACGCTCCGGACGGCCGTGCGGGGACGGCGTGCTATACTGCGCGCTGGCCCGAGGAGTGCGCGTGCCCGTCTACTCCCACTCGCGTCTCAGCACCTACGAGAAATGCCCGCTCCAGTACCGCTTCCGCTACCTCGACAAGATCAAGCGTGACACCCAGGGGATCGAGGCGTTCATGGGGAATCGCGTGCACGAGGTGCTGGAGAAACTGTACCGGGATCTGCTGATGTCGAAGCGTCCATCCCTGGACGAGCTGGTGGCGACCTACCACAAGCGGTGGAAGGAGACGTTCTCCGACAACGTCAGAATCGTCAAGACCGAGTACACCGCCGACCACTACCGGCAGGTGGGGGAGCGCGGCATCGGCGGCTACTACCGGCGCTACGAGCCGTTCGACCAGGCAACGACGCTCGGGCTGGAGGATCGAATCTCCGTCGCCCTCGACGAAGGCGGACGATACCAGGTGCAGGGGTTCATCGACCGGCTGGCGCGCGCGGCGGATGGGATCTACGAGATCCACGACTACAAGACCTCCTCCAGTCTTCCCTCGAGCGGGGACCTGCGCAAGGATCGCCAGCTCACTCTCTACCAGATGGCGGTCGAGAAGCGTTTCCGTGACGCGCGTGAAGTCCGCCTCATCTGGCACTACCTCGTCTTCGACCAGGAGCTGATCTCGGAGCGCTCCCCGGAGGAGGTCGAGCGGCACCGCCGCAAGACGATCGGCCTCATCGACACGATCGAAGAGACGCGCACCTTCCCGCCGCGCGAGAGCGCCCTCTGCCGCTGGTGCGAGTACAGGGACATCTGTCCCGTGCAGAAACATCTCGTCAAGGTGGAGGCGCTCCCGCCCGGCGAACCGCTCGAAGACGACGGCGCCAGGCTGGTGGACCGCCTGGCGGCCCTGCAGGCGCAGAAACGACCCCTCGAGAAGGAGATCGCCCGGGTGGAGGAGGCGATCCTGGCCTACGCGGATCGCGAAGGCGCGACGGTTCTGCGCGGCACCGGGCACATGGCGCGTTTGCAGGGCGATGATGCCCGCGCCAGGAAGGTCGCGCTGTCGCCGTACACTGCGGAGCAGATCGACCTGTTCGGCTGATCGACGCCCGCGGCGTTCATGCAGACACTGAGAGAGGAGAGTGGCCCCGTGCGCCTGCGCATTGTGTGGGCCCTTCTCGGCTTGGCTCTACTGGGCTGGGGCCGCCTTTCCTTCCAGCGCGTCGAGGCCGAGGACCACTACGTCGTCGTCGACTCGGCCTTCCTGCCCGTAGCGCCCCGACTCCTCGAGCAGGGGTGGCGGTTCGTGCCCCGGGGAATCCTACGCCTCACCGAGTACCCGGCCACACCGGCCCAGCTGCGCGTCGAGCTGACCGGCGAGCAGGAGGCACACAGTCGCGAGGGGTCGAAGGTCGAGGTGGAGGCAACCCTCACCTACTCCATCCCGAAGCAGAGAGTTCTCGACCTGCACCGCATGCGCGGCCCCGGCTACGAGTCGGACTGGCTGGCGGATCTCGTGAGAAATGCAACCGTCAGGCGCGTGGCGGCCGTCTCCTACGACGTGGTGCGCAACCGCGACCCGGAGCTGCCGCAGTCGATCCGGGGCGAGGTGGCCGGTGCTGCATCGGAGGCGGGCGTGGTGGTCTCCGGCGTGCGCCTCGTCCAGGTGGCCGGCGTCGGGGAGGCTGGCGGCGCCATCCTGCGGGCCGACGTCCGGCCGCTCGACCGCACGGTCGTCGTCATCGGTGTCGACTCCTACACCTGGAGCATCGCCGAGCCTCTGATGCTGCAGGGCCGGATGCCGCACCTGAAAGGCCTCGTGGCGCGCGGCGCCAGGGCCAACCTGCGCACCATCAGCCCGATCCTCTCGCCGGTCATCTGGACCAGCATCGCGACCGGCATGAAGCCGTCGCGGCACGGCATCGTCGATTTCGTGGTCACAGCGCGCGACACCGGGCAGCTGGTGCCGGTCACGAGTCGCATGCGCCAGGTCCCGGCCCTCTGGACGCTCCTGAGCCGGCAGGAGGTGGACGTGGACGTCGTCGCCTGGTGGGCCACTTGGCCGGCCGAGACGGTGCGCGGCCGCGTGGTCACCGACCGGGTCGCGTTCCAGCTCTTCGAGGAGGCACAGCGCGACTGGGAGACGGACGACCCGGCGAAGAACCGCGGCAAGACGCACCCGCCGGAGCTATTCGAGGCGATCCGGCCGCTCATCAAGACCCCCGCAGAGGTGGATGACAGGGAGGTCGCCGCGTTCCTGCCCGGGGGCCGCGTCCCCCCGGGAATCGGAGCCGGACAGCGTGACTTGCTGCAACAGTTCCGCACCGTCGTCGCCGCCGGCCAGACCTATCACGCGATTGCGAAGCAGCTCTTCCGCGACGCCGGGCGCGGCCTGAGGATGATGTACTACGAGGGTCCGGACACCACGTCACACCTCTTCATGCGCTTCCGCCCGCCGCTCCTTCCCGGGGTCGATCGGAGCGACATGGATCTGTTCGGGCAGATCGTCGACCGTTACTACGAGGTCCAGGACCGCTATCTAGGAGAGCTGCTGGCCGAAGCCGGACCCGACGCGAATGTTATCTTGGTATCGGACCACGGCTTCAAGTCGGGCTCCAACCGGCCGCTTGACACCGACTCTCGCATCGATCGGGGCAAGGCGGCCGAGTGGCACACGCCGGTCGGGGTCCTGGTGATGGCCGGTCCCGACATCAGGCAAGGGGTCGATCTCGGCGCCGCCTCTGTGCTCGACATTACGCCGACCATCCTCACCCTCTATGGCCTGCCCGTGGGTCGGGACATGGACGGACAGCCCCTCATCGAGGCGCTTCTGCCGGCGTTCCTCGCGGCGCACCCGATCGCCTGGGTCGACTCCTACGGCGGGACGCGCCGCACCGGTGAGGAGGATTCGCTTGTCGCATCGGCCGGCGACGCCGAGGTGATCGAGAAGCTGCGCTCGATCGGTTACATCGGCGAGGAGCGGATGACGGCGCAGAATAACCGCGGCCTGATCGCCCTCGAGGAGGGCGACGTGGACGGCGCCATCGCGCAATTCGAGCGCGCCCTCGAGAAGGGGGCGCCGGGGGCGGAGGTGCGGATCAACCTGGCGCGCGCCTGGCTGGAGAAGGGGGAGTACGCCAGGGCGCGCGAGGTTGCGGCGGAGGTGCTGCGTGCCGACCCGCGCAGCAAGCAGGCGGAGGCGATCACGGCGGGGGCCTACATCAAGGAGGGGAGGCTGAAGGAGGCGGAGGAGCGATTGCGGACCGCCCTCGCCATCGATAGCAGCTACCACCTGGCCCACTCGAAGCTGGGCGAGGTGCTGCAGCGACAGGGGAGGGACGACGAAGCCCTGCTGGAATTCGAAAAGGCGGTCGCCCTCGCCCCCCTGAGCCCGATCGAGTTCAACAACATCGGCAACATCCATCGCCGGCACGACAGGATCGATCAGGCGATGCGAGCCTACCGCGATGCGCTGCGCGCCGACGCGCAGTACATCGGCGCCTACAACAACCTGGGACTCTGCCTTCAAGAGAAGGGCCGCCTCCGGGAAGCGGCGGCGCTGTACGAGAAAGCTCTCGCGATCAGGCCCGAGAACGCCATCCTGCGCAACTCCCTCGGCACGCTGCGCGCCCTCCAGGGAGACCGGGAGGGGGCGCTGGCCGAGGTCGAGCGCGCCACGAAGGCCGACCCCGACTGGCCGGTCGCCCAGGGGAACTTGGCGACGCTGCTGCTCGAGTTGGGGCGGATTCCGGAGGCGCGGGGGGCCTTCGAGCGCTGGGTGAAGCTGGAGCCCGACAACCTCGAGGCGCATCTGGGCTGGGCACTGACGCTTCTGGCCGCGCACCAAGCCGACGGGGCGGCGGAGCAGTTCGAGGAGGTCTTAAAGCGCGACCCTTTGAACCTGCGCGCCAACGTCGCCCTCGGTGAGCTGTTGATGCGCCGCGGCGATCTGGCCCGGGCCCAGGCGCGACTCGAGGCCGCGGCCCGGAGCGACAAGCCGGTGCCCCGCGTCTACAACTCTCTGGGCGAGGTCTACATGAAGCGCGGGCTCGCAGCCGAGGCCGCCTCGGCCTTCAGGCGCTCGCTCGCCATGGAGCCGAACCAGCCGGAGATCCGCCGGCGGCTCAGCGCGGCGGGTCGGTAAGCAGGGCGGCCCCTCCCTGCGGGCCGCCCCCAAGCGTTCGTCTGGGCGCCGTCAGTGGCCCCCGAACCTGTAGGCCATCCCCACGTGTGCCTGATTGAATGCAATGCTGTCCCGCTGGCTCGTGTCGCCTCCGGAGGCGCCGCAGCAGGAGCCGTTCAGCGGGTCGGTCACGAGCCCGTCCCAGGTCTGGCCGCCGTACCCCACCCAGACGTCGAAAGCCTTCCATGACCATACGGCGCGCAGGTCGTAGTCGCGGATTTCGCCTCGGACGTGGTCGTCCGAGCTGGTGAAGGAGTCGAGTGTGCCGCTCGCATCCTGAGTCGCCTCCGCGTCGACATCCGCCTGCAGGAACGAGAAGGCCATGCCGCCCTGCAGGCTGAAGTGATCGGTGAAGCCGAAGATCGCCTTGGCGCCCAGCTTCACGCCGAAGGCCTCCGACTCGATGTGCTTCGCCTGGATGTAGGTAGTGCCGTAGGTGTCGGCCCCGTCGAAAGTCCGGTCTTCCTCGAACGTCGCCGAGCGTAGCCCGGCGATCCACATGATCGTCATCTTCTCGCCGGCCTTCACCGGGCGGAAGTAGTCGATGTCGATCGTTGAGGCCTGAGCCTTGCTCTTCGCCCTGACCCCGCCGACCGACTTCCAGGCGAAGAGCAAGGCTCAGGCCTCAACGATCGACATCGACTACTTCCGCCCGGTGAAGGCCGGCGAGAAGATGACGATCATGTGGAT
>JBIOWS010000291.1:0-5016 GCA_044868745.1 Candidatus Polarisedimenticolia bacterium | reverse complement strand
CCGATGCCGGGCGCGACGTCGCGGAGCACGGCCAGGAACTCCTCGGGGCCGAGGTGATAGGAGCACGAGGAGGTCAGGAGAACGGCCCCCGGCGCCGCCAGGCGCAGGGCGCGCAAGTTGATCTCCTTGTAGCCGCGCACGGCCGCCTCCACCGCCCGGGCGCTCTTCGTGAACGCCGGAGGATCCAGGATGATGAGTCCGTAGCGCTCTCCCTGCCGGTCCAGATCCTTGAGGTAGTCGAAGGCGTTCGCCTCCGCCCACTCGCAGCGCGCGGCCAAGCCGTTCAACTCGGCGTTGCGGCGCGCCAGGTCGAGGCACTCCTTGGAGATCTCGATGCCCTTGGCGGTCTCGGCCCCCGCCGCCAGCGCATAGAGCGCGAACGACCCGGTGTTGCAAAAGACGTCGAGGACCCGCCGTCCGCGCGCGTGAGGCTGGAGGGCGCGGCGGTTGAAACGGTGGTCGAGGTACATGCCGGTCTTCTGTCCGGCCTTTAGCCGGACCTGGAAGCGCAGATCGTCCAGGACGATCTCGACCTCGTCCGGGACCTCCCCGGCCAGAGGGCCGGTCCGAGGCTCCAATCCTTCGCGCGCGCGCACGGGGAGGTCGCTGCGCTCGTAGATTCCGCGGGGGTGGACGGCGTCGTTGAGGGCGGCGACGATCGGGTCGCGCAGCCGGTCCATTCCCATCGTGGAGAGCTGCACAGCCAGGTACGATCCGAAACGATCCACCGCCAAGCCGGGGAGGAGATCTCCCTCGCTGAAGATCAGCCGGCAGGATTCCCCTGCCGGGTAGAAGTGCCGCCGGTAAGCGATGGCCTGGGCGACGCGGCGCCGCAGGAGTCCTTCGTCCAGGTCCTCGTGCCGCCGACGCGTCATCAGGCGGACGACGATGTTGGAGGCGGGGTTGTAGTATCCGCGCGCCAGGAATCGTCCGCGGTGGTCGACGACCTCGACCGATGCTCCCGGCTCGGCGCCTTCGGCCACGCGGGCGATCTCGCCGGCGTAGATCCACAGGTGCCCTGCCCTGACGCGCCGCTCGCGGCCCGTTTTCAGATGGACCAGGGGAAGCGAGGTCGCGCTCATCGGGTCATTCCCGCACGCCCCGCCCCGTGGCGCCTCACGCCATCGGGATCTTGATCCCGCTCGTGCGTGCGCAGGTGATCGCCTCGGGGTAGCCGGCGTCGGCGTGCCGGACGACGCCGCTGCCGGGGTCGGTGGTGAGGACCCGCTGCAGACGCGCGGCGGCCTCCTGGGTGCCGTCGGCGACGACCACCATCCCGGCGTGCAGCGAATAACCGATGCCGACGCCCCCCCCGTGATGCACGGAGACCCAGGATGCGCCGGCGGCCGTGTTGAGGAGGGCGTTGAGGATCGGCCAGTCGGCGATGGCGTCCGATCCATCGCGCATCCCCTCGGTCTCGCGATTGGGAGAGGCGACCGATCCGGCGTCCAGGTGGTCGCGCCCGATGACGATCGGAGCCTTGACCTCGCCGCGCGCCACCAGCTCGTTGATCTTGAGGCCGAAGCGCGCGCGCTCTCCGAATCCGAGCCAGCAGATGCGGGCGGGCAGCCCCTGAAAAGCGACGCGGTCGCGTGCCATGCGGATCCAGCGCGCGAGCGACAGATTCTCCGGGAACAGCTCCAGGACCGCCTCGTCCGTCCGGTGGATGTCGGCGGCGTCGCCGGACAGGGCGGCCCAGCGGAAAGGTCCCTTCCCCTCGCAGAACAGGGGGCGGATGAAGGTGGGCACGAATCCCGGGATGTCGAAGGCGTCGGAGACTCCGGCCTCCATGGCCGCCTGGCGGATATTGTTGCCGTAGTCGAAGACGAGCGCGCCTTTACTCTTGAGGGTGAGCATCGCGCGGACGTGCTCCGCCGCCGAGCGCCGGGAGCGCTCGACATACTCCGCGGGTGCCCGCTGCCGCAGGAGCAGCGCCTCGCGATAGGGAATGCCGTGTGGCACGTAGCCGTTCAGCAGGTCGTGGGCGCTCGTCTGGTCGGTCACCAGGTCGGGGACGACGCCGCCCTGGGCGAGGCGGGGGAGGATCTCGGCCGCGTTGCCGAGGAGCGCGATCGACAGACCTTGCTTGCCCTCCAGAGCCGGGCGGGCCAGGGAGAGCGCCTCGTCGAGGGAGCCGGCCTGGCGGTCGACGTAGCGGGACTCGAGCCGCCTGCGAATGCGTTCGGGATCGACCTCGACGACGATCGCCACGGCGCCGTTCATGACGGCGGCCAGGGGCTGGGCGCCTCCCATGCCGCCGAGGCCGGCGGACACGACCAGCCGCCCGGACAGGCTGCCGCCGAAATGTGAGCGGGCGGCCGCGGCGAAGGTCTCGTAGGTCCCCTGCAGAATCCCCTGGCTGCCGATGTAGATCCAGGACCCCGCGGTCATCTGACCGAACATCGTGAGCCCCTTGCGGTCGAGATCGCGGAAGGTGTCCCAGTCGGCCCAGGCGGGAACGAGCAGGGCATTGGCGATCAGGACCCGCGGGGCGCCGGGGTGCGTGCGGAACACGCCGACCGGCTTGCCCGACTGGACGAGAAGAGTCTCGTCCCCGTCGAGTTCTTGCAGCGAGCGGACCAGCGCGTCGAAGCACTCCCAGTTGCGGGCCGCCTTCCCCGTCCCGCCGTAGACGATCAGCTCGTCCGGCTTCTCGGCCACCTCGGGGTCGAGGTTGTTCATCAGCATGCGCAGGGCCGCCTCCTGCGCCCACCCCTTGCAGGTCAGCACAGTGCCGCGCGCTGCCCTGACGACGCGCGGCGCATGGGACGTGGCGCCAGACCGATGGCCGGCTGTCATCCCAGCCCTCCGCAGGCGGTCTCAACGGCGCTCCGCAACGAGGCGTCCAGGAGGAGGGCCTCGGCGGCCGCGATGTCCGGGGCCAGGATCCGGTCGGTGGCCATGAACGGAACGACCCTGCGAACCGCCCTGTGAGCGGCCTCGACCCCTCGACCGGGGCGAAGCGGCGCCAGCAGGTCGAGCGCCTGGCAGGCGGCCAGCAGTTCGATCGCCACGACCTGACGCGCGAACTCCACCACCGTACGCGCCTTGCGCGCGGCGATCGGCGCCATCGAAACATGGTCCTCCTGATCGGCCTCGGTCGGGATCGAATCGACACTGGCGGGGTGACAGAGGACCTTGGTCTCCGAGACCAGGGCGGCGGCGGTCACCTGGGCCATCATGAGGCCGGAGTTGATCCCCGCGTTCCTGGTCAGGAACGGCGGCAGCCCGCTCAGTACCGGATTCATGAGCCGACCCACGCGCCTTTCGGAGATCGACCCGAGGGCCGCCGCCGCGATGGCCAGGCAGTCGAGGGCCAGGGCGGGTGGCTCGCCGTGAAAGTTGCCTCCGGCGACCAGGTCCCCTTCCTCAGGGAAGACGATCGGATTGTCGGTGACCGCGTTGACTTCGGTCTCCAGGATCGAGCGGACGAAGCGCATCCCCTCCCGCGCCGCTCCGTGCACCTGGGGCAGGCAGCGCAGCGAGTAGGCGTCCTGCACCCGCCCGCACCCCTCGTGCGAACGGGCGATCTCGCTCCCCTGGAGAAGCGTCTGGAGGTTTGCGGCCGAGGCGATCTGTCCCGGGTAGGGCCGCAGGGCGTGCAGACGCGCGTCGAAAGCCCGGTGGCTCCCCTTGAGCGCCTCCAGGCTGCACGCCCCGGCGATGTCCGCGGCCACCGCGAGCTGCTCGGCCTCCAAAAGGGCCAGGACGCCGACCGCGGTGGTCATCTGTGTGCCGTTGATCAGGGCCAGCCCTTCCTTGGCGGCGAGGCGAAGGGGCTCGAGCCCCGCTCTGGTCAGGGCGGTCCCTGCCGGCATCCTCTCACCCCGGAGCACCGCCTCACCCTCCCCCAGAAGGGCCAGGACGAGGTGCGACAGCGGCGCGAGGTCACCGCTCGCGCCGACCGATCCTCTTTCCGGCACGACCGGAAGCAGGTCGGCGTTGAGATGCGCCAGGAGGGTCTCGACGACGATCGGCCTGACCCCGGAGTAGCCGCGCGCCAGGACGTGCGCCCGCAGCAGCATCAGCACCCGTGTGGTCTCGGGGGGTAAGGGAGGGCCGACGCCGGCGGCGTGGCTGCGGATCAGGTTGAGCTGCAGGGTTTCGAGCTGGTCGTGCGGAATCCTCACGTCCTTGAGGTGACCGAATCCGGTGTTCACCCCGTAGACCTGCTGATCGGAGGCCAGAATGCGTTCGACGATGGCGCGGGAGCTTTCCATCCGGCGCAGGGCGGAGGGAGCAAGGCTCAGACGCGTCCCGCCACGCGCCACGCGGGCGATTTCATCGAACCCCAGGCGTTCACCGTTCAGAACGACAGCGGGCATCGGATCGCGGCCTCAACCAGGGGGGCGGGAGCGGATGTCAAGGCGGCTGCGAGTCTAGCACAGGCTCCGGGGGCTCACAACGCCGTGACTGGCGAGGGAAGTCGCGTTGCAAAAGGGATTTCGAGGTACTACCTTATCCTGTCGCCGGCAGGCGTCCGGAAACCGGCGCCGCGGTGAAAAGCCCGGCCGGCGGAGGCGCACTTTTGGTTGTCCGGTGCCCGAACTGCAAAAACGTAATCCGCCTCCGCGAGGTGGACGGGCAATCCCGCGTCATCAAGTATCTCTGCAGCAACTGCCAGGAGATCGTCCGCATCGATCTCCTCCAGGACGAAGTGAAATCGTCCTCGACGGCGGACTCCTTCGAGAAAACCGAGCACAAGAAGAAGATCCTGATCGCCGACGACACCATGACGGTGCGCAAGATCACAGTCCGCCTGCTCACCTCCGCCGGCTACGACGTGCTGGAGGCGGAGGACGGAAAGCAGGCTCTGGATCTCGTCCAGAACGAGCACCCCGACCTCATCCTTCTGGACTTGCTGATGCCCAAGATGACCGGGTTCGATGTGCTGCGCGAGATCAAGAAGACGGGCCGGGTCAAGGAAACGCCGATCCTGATCATGAGCGGCGTGTTCAAGAAGGACGTCCTCGATTTCCTGCGCGCCGTGGGAGTCGCCGGCTTTCTCGACAAGGA
>JBIOWS010000290.1:0-3452 GCA_044868745.1 Candidatus Polarisedimenticolia bacterium | reverse complement strand
GGCGCAGGCCAGGGCCGATAGACGCAGGCGCTTCGGGACGGAGGGCGACCCCGGCGGGTCTGCCGACAGCGCCTCAGACGGCGGCCCGGGCCGGCTCAGGGAGGAGAGGGAGGGGATCCTGGCGCGGCTCGACGACGAGGAGGCCAGCCTGGTCGCGGGCCCGCCGCGGGACGACGGGGCGCGCGACCGGGCACGAGAGCGGCTCGCCGTCCTGCACAGGCGGGCCTCACGTGGGTGGGACGACGCGGTCGAGTCGAAGGACGAGGAGATGATCGCCGCCTTCGACGACCTCCAGTGGGAGATCGTCGCCCTGGCGGAGCGCTTCGGGATTGACCTGCCCGGGACCGAGGTGGACTGACGGGGACGGAGCTCAGTGACCTCGTTCGAGCTCCGCGTCGATGATCTCGACGAACGAGTCGACTCCCTTGGCTCCCACCATCGGAATGCCGTTGATGAAGAAGGTGGGCGTCCCGCTGACCCCGTATTTCTGGCCGTCCTCGAAGTCCTTCTGGACCTCGGCCTTGTACTTGCCGGAATCGAGGCAGGCCTTGAACTTGTCCTTGTTGACACCCAGCCCGCCGGCCGTTTCGACCAGGTCGTTGACGGTGAGCTTGGCCTGGTTGGCGAACATCGCGCTGTGCATCTCCCAGAACTTCCCCTGCTCTTCCGCGCATTCCGACGCCTCGGCGGCGGTCTGGGCGTTCTGGTGGAAGCTCAGCGGGTAGTCCCTGTAGACCAAGCGGATCTTGTCGCCGTACTTCTTCAGGACCTCCCCGACCGTCGCCTCGGCGCGCCCGCAATAGGGACACTGGTAGTCGGAGAACTCGACGATGATGATCGGGGCCTTTTCCGGGCCTTTGACGGGATCGTCGTCCTGGGACACCTCGACCCGGGGCGCTTCGAGCATGATCTTGACGCCGTGCTTCTGCCGCAGATCCTTGTAGAAGGCGTGCTGCACCTCCGTCTGCTTCTGATTGCGCAGCATGGCGGCGATCTGAGGCAGCATCTGCTCCTTGGTCTGCGCCCCGAAGCGCATCTTGTTCTGCTCGTAGTAGCCCTCGATCTCGCTCTGGGCCGGATCGGCGACCTTGTCGGTCACCTCGGACTTCAGCAGGGCCTCACGGGTCGTCCCCTTGGCCGCGGCCTCCTTCTCCACGAGCTGGTCGTTGATCAGGCTCTCCAGCACCTGCCTCCGGACCTCGTATTCCTGCTGGCGCACCTGCATCAGGGAGCCGGCGGCCTTGGCGTCGAGATCCTGCAGGGTGATCGGGCGATCGCCGACCAGGGCGACGGTCCCCCCGGGGGATGCCGCCCCGGCGGCGGCCTTCTTGGCCGCCTTGCCTGCCCCCTTGTCAGCATCGCCGGTCGCTGCGTAGCAGGCGAAGCTTGCGAGGATGCAAGCGAGGGCGGCGAGATTGACGGACCGCGTGCTCGAGGATTCCATGAGACCTCCTTGATCGATTGTCCAGAAACCCGCAGATTCTACAGCCACGCGGGGTCCAGGTAAAGGGAATCGTGGCCTGTGCGGGCCCGGCCGCAGCTCAGGCACCCTGCCGGCCGGCACCGCCCGGCGGGGGCGGCAATTGGCGCTCGAGCCCGGCCTCCAGCGCCGCGCTGATCCGCGCCCGCGTCTCGTCGAGGTGTGCCCGCGTGATCGTGTCCAGCGCGGGCGTCGCCGTCGGATGGTCGGTCGGCCCGAGGAGAAGGTCGATCCCCCGCCGGATGGACACCAGGTCGGCGCGGGCCAGCGTACGGGCGTCCTCGGGATAGGCCGGGTCGAGCTGCACGACGAGCGTGACGAGCGTCTGGAGGTGCTTGCGCTGCAGATTCCGCCGGAACGAGCCGATGCTGGTCCGGTTCTCCAGCTCGTCCCAGACCGCCTTGCGGATCGACGAGAACATTTCGGCCATGGTGAAGGCCTGGTCCCTGACGGCGTAGCGGGTCTCGATGTCGTTCAGCCGGCCGAGGGTGATCGGGTGGTACAGGCGGTTCATCGGCAGCGACTGGATCGACAGGACAAGGGCGTGGATCGGCAGATCGTTCCTGTCGATCGTCCAGATGCTCCCCTCGAGGTCGGGGAAGCGCTCGATCGCCAGCTTGTTGAGCAGCCGCGCCGGGAACTTGAACGCCTCGGGACCGAAGATCTCCCGGTTCAGGAAGGCGAGGGCCTCGCGCTGCTCAGCCGCCGGGACCGGGTCGTAAGGCGACCGGGCGCCCGAGTCGCCCATGTGGTCCCGATAGTGCCGGATCCCGCCGACGTACTTCGGGACATTCAGGGCGGCCGGCACCAGCTCGCCGATCCCCTGGGAGAAGACCAGACGCAGCTTCTGGTAGCGTGTCCCCGGCTCGTTGAAGCGCTCCTCCATCTTGGCGAACAGCTCGCGGGCGATGTCGGCGCGGCTGCGATAGTAGGGGAGGATGTCAGCGCCGATGTCCCACATGTTGGAGGTCGGGTCGATGCCGCGCGGCGAGCCGCTGAAGGTATCCTCGTCCGTCCCGTAGGCCAGCGTCGAATCGGAACACCGGGCGGCGATCTTCTCCAGCTCGGGCTTTTCTCCTTCGATCGAGGATGCGCCGATCGGCTTGTAGGCGTACTCGATCGCCCAGCGATCGTAGGGACCGACGGTCGTCTGCCAGTAGTCCCCCTGCGGCTTCCCCTCCGGGGCGAGATTGACCGGGATGTAGTCCATGACCGATCCGGTCAGGCCCACGCGGTGCGTGAGCGAGGCGTCCTGCAGGCGATCGAACGGATGGATGTTGCTCGCCTTGAAGTTGTGGCGCAGGCCAAGCGTATGCCCCACCTCGTGCAGGGTCACGTGCACGATGAAGTCGTTGATGTATCTCTCCTCGGTCTGCGGATCGAGGAGGCCGCGCGCTTCCAGCACGTTACACCCCAGCGCCGCCTGCTCCGTCAATCCCTGGCTGTAGTCGCAGTAGCCGAGGGCCGCCCGCGGGATCCCCGGCTTCGATCCCGCGCCGAGGAGTGGCCGGACGGCTCCCGCGCCCTCCCCGCCGTCGACGGTCCCGGAGAGCAGCAGATCGATCGGCAGCGGCCCCAGCATGAAGGTCCAGCCCGCCAGGGCCTTCAGGAGCGGCCCCGACCCGGGGTCGCCCTGCGCCGTGCCGGCGCGCCGGGCGACGGGGGCGACCAATTCGTCGAATTCGCGGCGGACGTTGCGGATCATGTCGGCGCTGAAACGGATGTCGGCATCGAAGATCTGTCCCGTGTACGGATTGATGCGCGAGGGGCCCTGTGCGAAGCCGGCGTTCGGGGCAACGATCCAGCGCAGCGTCGAATAGCGCACGTCCGCGGGGTCCCAGTCAGGATCGTCCGGCTGGTCCTTCACCACCAGGGCGTTCCTGTAGCCGATCGCCTCGAACGCCGGGTTCCAGCCGAGGACCCCCTGGCGCACCGCCTCGCGGTACTCCTTGGGGATCGAGTTTTCCAGGTA
>JBIOWS010000289.1:0-6389 GCA_044868745.1 Candidatus Polarisedimenticolia bacterium | reverse complement strand
TGGGACTACATCAAGAAGCACCGGCTCCAGGACAGCAAGAATCGGCGGATGATCAACGCCGACGAGAATCTCAAGAAGGTGTTCGGCGGGAAGAGACAGGTCAGCATGTTCGAAATGACCAAGCTGGTCTCCCGCCACCTCAAGTAGATCCGGAGCGCAGGACGGCGGGCCCTCCCCCCAACCGGGAGCACGGGGACCCACGGGCAGGGGGCTCCCTTCTCGACTGGCCGGACGACGGGGGGAGGGAGCGATGCAGGAAGCGACCGGACACGCCGGCGGCAGCGCGGGCCCGGGAGGCACGGCTGGCTCTTCGACCTCTCCCGGCGCAGCGCCCGACGAGCGCTCCAATCCGTGGTTCTCCATCTGGAACAGGCCGCGCGCCACCATGCGGCGTATCCTCGACACCGAGCCGCGGCGCATGGTGCTCCCTCTGGCGATGATGGGCGGGATCGCTTCGCTCCTCATCGAGAGCGTGCACTCGAAGATCGGCACCCTCGTGCCGATCCCGCTCGTCCTCGCCGCCTGTTTCGCGGGCGGAGCGATCGGGGGCATCTTCGGGCTGTACCTGATGGGTTCCCTGGTGCGCCTCACCGGACGGTGGCTGGGTGGACAGGGCGAGGGGGTGGGCCTGCGGAGCGCCCTGGCCTGGTCGAACGTCCCGACGCTCTGGGGCCTGCTCCTCCTGCCGCCCTGGATCGCCTTGCTCGGCGATCGGTCGTTCCGAGTGGATCGATCCCTGCTGGAGGGAGACCTTCCGACCGTGCTGATGGCCCTGGTCTTCGCGCTGATCCAGGGCGTCATCGCCATCTGGCAACTAGTCGTCGCGCTGAAGTGCATCGGCGAGGCGCACCGATTCTCCGCCTGGCTCGCGCTCGTGGCCGTGGTGCTCGCGGGGCTGATCCTTGCGCTGCCTGTTGCCTTTGCCGCAGTCCTGGGCGTCCTGGCCCTCCGCTGAAGGCGGAGGTGGAGGCTCAGGCCCCTTCGGCCGTCTCGAGAATCAGGGCCAGGAAAGCGGCGCGGGGCGCGATGCGATCCACCCGTACCCGTTCCGTGACGGCGTGCGCCCCCTCGCCCTCCACGCCGAGTCCGTCGAGCAGCGGGACGCCCAGGGCAGCGCAGTAGGAACCGTCGCTCCCGATGGGCGGATGCGTCAGCGCGGCCTCGATGCGCAGCCGCGCCTTCGGGTTTCTCGGTCTCAGGTGGAGCACGGCCGTCTCCACCCGGGCCCACTCGGCGGGCGTGGCGACCCGTACGTCGATCTCGGCTCGGGCGCTCCGGGCGACGGCGTTTTTGGCCACACCGCCGCTAATCAACCCCGCCTGTACTGTGGTGCCGGATGCGGCATCTTCGAGAAGCTTGACCGCCAGAACCTGCACCGCCAGCTCTTCGATCGCATTGACCCCCTTCTCCGGTTCGATTCCGGTGTGGGCCGGGACGCCCGCGACCTCCGGCGTCACCCGGTCGACGCCCGCTTTGTCAGAGGTGGGGGAGTCGATCGCGATGTCGGTCCCGCTGTCGAAATAGAGCAGAAGGTGGTGCGCCCGGCTCAACGTTCGGGGCCGATCACGAGGGCTCCAAAACCGACGCCTAGAGCGACTTGAGAAGCGGCGCCACCTTCGCGAACGCCTTGAGATGCGCCTCGATGTCGGCCTCGGTGTGCTGGACCGTTACCGTCCATTGCTCGTCCGGGCCGGGCGGCTGGGGGATCACCCCCTCGTTCAGCATCGCCAGGTACCAGGCGTGCGAGGCCCGCCTGTCCAGCACGACCCAGTCGCGGTAGTCGCGCATGACGTCCTTCTTGAAGTTGATCGTGCCCATCGAGCCGACCCCGTTGGCGTAGCAGGACAGCTTGTGCTCGCGAATGAGTGCGCTGTAGCCGTCGACCAGCTTGCGGTTCAGGGCGAAGGCCTTGCGGCAGGCGTCCTCCGTCAGGATCTCCTTCAGGGTCACCTCGGAGGCGGCCAGAGTGATCGGATTGCTGGCGTAGGTACCGACATGGATCACCCTCAGGGAGTTCAGCTCTTCCATGATCTCGGCCGAGGCGCCGAAGGCGGCGAGCGGCAGACCGCCGCCGATCGCCTTGGCCAGGCAGACGATGTCGGGGCGGACCCGGTAGTGCTCGGTCGCGCCGCCGCGGGCGATCTTCACCCCGGTCTTCACCTCGTCGAAGATCAGCAGAGCGCCGAACTCGTCGCACAGCCCGCGCAGACCCAGGAGAAAGTCGGGAAGCGGCTCGGTCACCCCCATATTGAGCATGATCGGCTCGACGATCACGCAGGCCACCTGGTTCAGGTTCTCCTCCAGGCGGGCTCGCACCGTGTCGAGATCGTTGAACGTAGCGACCAGCGTGTGGGCGTACGACTCGGCGGGGATCCCCTCGCTCCCCGGGACGGCGCGCGGGCGTTTCCGGTGGCCCGTCAACCGGAGGGGAGGCTTGCTGGAAACCAGGACCGTGTCGTGGGCCCCGTGGTAGGCCCCCTCGAACTTGATCACCTTTGACCGGCCGGTGTATCCCCGCGCCAGCCGGATGGCGTGCATGGTGGCCTCGGTCCCCGAGTTGGCGAAGCGCCACTGATCCTGGCCGAAGCGGTCGCGCAGCTCGGAGGCCACCGAGACCTCGAGACGGTGCGGCATGGCGTGCAGGGTGCCTTTCTTCGCCTGGGCTTCGATCGCCTGCAGCACGCGCGGGTGCGCGTGGCCGACCAGGAGCGCCCCGAACGCCATCGAGAAATCGAGGTAGCGGTTCCCGTCGGCGTCGGTGATGGTCGTGCCGACCGCCGAATCGATGAAGATCGGGTTCGGATCCACCACTCGGAAGTTGGAGGACACCCCACGCGGCAGGAGCCGCTTCGCCTCCGTGTGCAGCTCGCGGGACTTCCTGGTCCTTTGTTCGTAGCGTGCGACGATGGCGTCGAACCCGGACATGAGGGCTCCTCCCCTTCGGGAAATGTCTTGGGGCGTGAGAGCGAAGTCTAGCAGAGAAAGGGGAAACCCGGAAGCC
This sequence comes from Candidatus Polarisedimenticolia bacterium, assembly GCA_044868745.1. Lineage (GTDB taxonomy): Bacteria > Acidobacteriota > Polarisedimenticolia > Gp22-AA2 > Gp22-AA2 > JBIOWS01. The sequence goes on along the minus strand of JBIOWS010000289.1, from coordinate 3,388 downwards.
TCAGCGGCGCAGCGCGCCGCCCCGGGGGACCAGGTCCGGGGCTTCCGGGTTCGGTGGCCTGCCGGTATTCCTCAGGCGGATACCAGCGACGGCCCGATGACCGAAGGTGGCCGCCTAAGTTACAGGCACCTCACGGGTCCGGAATGACGGCTGGCGACTACTTTCAGGTTCCATCTGCTGGACCACCTCCTCTCTCGTGTACCGGGGAGATTACTCCCGGCCGGAGGAAGCTTCAAGGGGGGTCGTGGCCGTGCCTGGGGCGGACGCGTCCAGGGGGCCGGGCGGTCCATTCGCCGCCGGAGGAGTCTCCTGAGTCTCGAAGATGTCGCCTCCGAACGGGGCGTCGAAGCGGACATCGGAGTACTCGACGACCATCTCGAGAAGGCCGATAGCGCCGGTTTCGTCGCTTTTGTGCGTTTCGCGTCGCGTGGCGATGCGAACCCCGTCCACCCTCCTGTGATCGGACCAGGTGGTCACGAAGTAGGCGCCGTCTTCGGCGCGATACCAGTGGACGCGATCGATCAGGTGGCTCAGGCGGCTGAAATAGAAATCCTGCCAATCGGAGATCCCACCCCGGTCCTTGTCGTCGAACGTCAAGCGGACGACGTCGCACAGGCCCGCGGGGACGCGCCCCGCAGCCGGCGGCGTCCGTTCCGCGCGCGACTCCAGGCGGGAGGCCGAATCCAGCAGACCCCAGGGCTCCATGAACAACCTGCGGGCGAGCCGGCCGAATGCCTTGGGGAACGCGAGCTGCTCCGGATCGGTCAAGGGGGCGCCTCCGCGGGTCACGCCGACGCTGTCGCCGTTGAGACGCACGATCTGGGGCGCCGATCCCGCCAGGTCCTCGACGTATGCCTGAATCACTGAGCCCAGGCCGAAGCGATGGATCTGGCGCGACACCACCTGAGGCGCCTCCTTCCCCCCGTAGTAGTTGAGTGTGTAGATGTATTCCACGTTCCTGTGAGATTGCCAGGTCGCATAGCCGCCGTACGCCTCGAACGCCTCCCGCACCGCCTCCACGGCCTTCGGATCGGCGATCGATTCCAACCTCTCCGTGACGGGATCCGGTGGGGGCCCGGCGCACGCCCAGGAGGTCACGGCCAGCACGGCGGGAAGCGCGACGAGAAGCGGATGGATCCCGCGAGAGCCCGACCGCTGCCCGTGTCTGTCCGGAAGGCGGCAGGCGGCGGTGGAGCAGGAGAGTCGGTAGCGCCGGTTCGCGATGAACCGATAAAGGAGTCCGATCAGGTAGGGCGCCCCCGGGATCCGGTACAGGGCGGCCACCCAGGTGAGGCCGTGCAGGACCCCGAATAGCTGGCGCCACCCTTCGGACCCTTTGTGGAGCGACCCGTCCGGGGCGTACACGTACATCTGCCTCATGGCGTCGGCGCGATCGAGAGCCGGGAAGCGCGAGGCAACCGACGGATCGTGGACCGACAGCCACTCCACGCGGCCATGTCTGTCCTTCGGGAGCATGCGGTCACGCCAGCGGGTGCAGAAGCCGCAGTCGCCGTCGTACAGCACGACGAAGCGATCCCTTCGAGGCTGGCTCAGAGGACACCCCCTCCGCCCTGTCGCTGGGGACCACCCGGTTGCTCGCCCACAGGGGCGTACTCCCGCGCCCCGGCCTGGTTCGGGCCGAGGTAGGTGACCCGGCCTTCGGAGTCGATCCGGAACATGAAGCGAGGCGTCAGTACCAGGTGCGGCGCGAGAACGGGGTTCCTGAGGACCAGGGCGACATCGGTCGCGGTCGGCAGATCTCCCTGCCGGTGGATGTGCAGCGTCGGCTGCCCGGGTGAGCGGGGGGCGAGCGACACCAGCGTGGTCTCAAAGTGCAGCGGCTCCGTCGACGTCACCTCATGGACGGTCGCGGCGACCTTCACGAGGAAATCTCCTCCGAAGTGAACCGAGCCGCGTTCGCCCGGCCCCTCCGGCTGCGCCCCGGGGTTGCCCTTCGACCTGAGGTAGACCGTGTAGCTCCCGTCGTCCTCCTTGAACACCGCCTCATCGAAGGGGGGGACGGCGTCCGGACGCCCGCGGACGGCGAGCTCGCTCCCCTGGAGTGCACGGGCGTAGGCCGTCGTGGCCATGGGTGCGCTGCGCGCCGGCGCGAAGACGCGCACCTCGCCTACCTCGCCGGCCGTCTGGTTGAAGAGCGCTTCCGCCACCAAGAGCATCTTTTTCACCGCCTCCTGCCCGCTCTCCCGCAGGAAGGCGACGCGCCAGACGTCGCGCCCCTGGATCACGACGGCACGATCACGGGCCGCGCCCTGCGGCGCCTGCCGCTCCCGGGCCGCGCCGGCCTCCGAGGCCGCCTCGAGGTACAGGGCGATCGACCGGCCGCGCTCCTCGACGGCCCGCAACGCCTGCTCGGAGGGGCGCCCCTCCTCGGCGCTCGGCCGGCCAAGGGCCGCACACAGCGTCCCGAGGAACAGGATGGCGCGGGCGAGGACCTTTTCGACGGCCGGCATGGAGCGTTTCCCTTCGTTGTGATTCCACTCAGTCTACCTCATTCCCCGGGGGGGGCAGAGGCCGAGGTCGAGGGCTCGCCGCCTGGCCGCGCGGCGCTTGCGGCTCGCGGGACCTTCTCGGCAGCGCGCTTGAAGGCCCTCCGTCGATCCCGTATGATGACGCGGCCTTACCTCACAATCGGATTTGAGCGGGACGGGGAGATGTCGACCAGCCTCGCACGCGACTTGAAAGGCCTGGTGTCGGGGCCGGTGCTCGACGATCCGGCGGAGCGCGCGGAGCGCAGCGGCGATTTCGGCAGGATGGTCCGGCGCCTGCCGGCCGTCGTGGTGCGCCCGATCTCGACCGCCGACGTGGCGGCCGTCATCCGCTACGCCCGCAAGCGCGCCGTCCCGGTGGCCACCCGAGGCGAGGCGCACAGCCAGAGCGGTCAGGCGCTCACCGACGGGGGGATCCTCCTCGACATGACCGCCCTCGATAAAGTCCTGTCGATTGATCCCGGGGCCCTGACAGCCGACTGTCAAGCCGGCGCGAGCTGGGAGGGGTTGGTCCGGGAGACGATCCCGCGGGGCCTCACCCCACCCGTGCTCACCAACAACCTGGGCGTGACGGTCGGCGGCACTCTTTCCGTTGCCGGCCTCGGGGTGGCCTCGTTCCGCCACGGTGCGCAGGGGGACAATGTCACCGAGATCGAGGCGGTCACGGGGACGGGAGATACGTTTGTCTGCTCGGCGTCGGACCATCCGGAGGTCTTCGATGCGGCGCGCTCCGGACTGGGGCAGTTCGCCGTCATCACGCGGGCCCGCCTGAGACTGCGCCGCTGCCTGCCGAGGACGCGGACCTACTTCCTGCTCTACGACGATCTCGCGGCCCTGATGCGGGATGCGCAGGTCGCCATCGGGCAGAACCGCTTCGACTT
>JBIOWS010000288.1:0-4421 GCA_044868745.1 Candidatus Polarisedimenticolia bacterium | reverse complement strand
CGCCGCAGGTCCAGGGCCTCGATGATCTGGAGCGGTCTGAGCCCGAAGTGCTCCCGAACCAGTTTGACGATTCCATCATCATCGATCCGGCCGGTACCGCCCGTGTCGACCATGACCGAGACAGGATCGGCCACGCCGATCGCATAGGCCAGCTGTACTTCGGCCCGATCGCTGATGCCCGCCGCCACGAGGTTCTTGGCGATGTAGCGGGCCATGTACGCGGCGGAACGGTCCACCTTGGTCGGATCCTTTCCGCTGAATGCCCCGCCTCCGTGGTGGGCATAGCCGCCGTAAGTGTCCACGATGATCTTGCGCCCGGTGAGCCCGGTATCACCCTGGGGTCCGCCGATGACGAAGCGGCCGGTCGGATTGATGTGAATGTGGGTGTCGCGGTCGCGCAACCCGGCAGGTATGACTGCGGCGATCACCTCTCGCTCGATCTCCGTGCGCAGGCTCTCCGTCTTGATCGAGTCGGCGTGCTGCGTCGAGACGACGACGGTATGGATGCGTACGGGTTTTCCGTCATGGTACTCAACCGTGACCTGCGACTTGCCATCCGGCCTTAAGTACGGTAGACGCCCGGACCGACGCACTTCGGACAGCCGCTGCACCAGACGGTGCGCCAAGTCGATCGGCATCGGCATCAGCTCGGAGGTCTCCCGGCAGGCAAACCCGAACATCATTCCCTGGTCCCCGGCACCGCCGACGTCCACCCCGAGGGCTATGTCGGGCGACTGGCGGTCGATCGAGGTGATCACCGAGCAGGTGTCGCTGTCGAAGCCGAATTTGGCCCGCGTATATCCCACGTCGCGAATCGTCTCACGGACGACCGACGGAATGTCGACGCTGGCCCGAGTGGTCATCTCCCCCGCCACGAACGCCACCCCGGTTGTCACCAGAGTCTCGATCGCGACGCGGGACTGGGGGTCCTGCGCCAGCGCAGAGTCGAGAATGGCATCGGAAATCTGGTCCGCGACCTTGTCGGGGTGGCCTTCAGTCACCGATTCGGACGTGAACAGGGTACTGCCTTTCGGCATGGGACGGCTCCTTCTAGACCGTCTGGGCTGCTTCGGCTGCCGTGGTCCTGGACGGAGGAAAGACTCGACAATAAAGGACTTCCCCATCCAAAGTCAACGAAATCTTATAGCCCCCTTGCCCAGCACTTCCTCCAGAGCGAGGGTAAGGTCGCGGCTCGGAGACACCCTGAGGGAGGTCCCCGCCTGGAGGGTCGCGCGGAACGAGCGCGGCTGGGTAACTTCCAAGAAGACAGGGCACGGTCCTGGGCGTTGCCGCAGGAGATCCTTGACCTTGTCGATCATCGTCTCCTCCAACCCCAGGGTCGACACCGCGATCACCATTTCCCTGGCCCGCTTCTCCTCCGCCTGCTCCAGGGGCAGAATTGTGTCAGCGATGAGACGCCTCTGGTCTTCCTCGATCTCGACCCCCCCGGTTACGAGAAGCGCTGCATCGACTTCCAACAAGCTCCGGTGCCGGGAATAAGCGTCGGGGAAGACCACCACCTCCACGCTCCCATCCAAGTCCTCGAGATTGAACACTGCCATCAGCTCCCCCTTGCGGGTCCTACGGCGCTTGAGGGCCGCCACGATCCCTGCGAGCGTCACCTTGCAACTCAGCTTGACCCCTTTAAGGGTGGCGCTGGTATGCGTCGCCAAGGAGCCGATGCGGTCGGCGTGGTCCCTGAGAGGGTGGCCCGCCATGTAGAACCCGAGCGTCTCCTTCTCGAAGGCCAGCACGTCCTTCTCGGGCCACTCCGGTTGCGCTCGGTAAGTCCCGTCGGCGGCGCTCGCCGTCGCGGCGCCTCCGAACAGCCTCGATTGGCCGCTTTCCCTGTCGCGAATCGCATTCTGAGCCGCTTCGATGGCGTAGTCCAGCGAGGCGCACAGCGTGGCACGGTTCTGGCCCACGTGATCGAGCGCTCCGGCCTTGATGAGCGATTCGAGAACCCTCGTGTTCACCAGCCGGAGATCGACCTCCCGGCACAACGAGGCCAGAGAGCCGAACCGACCGACTCGACCGCGCCCCTCCGTGACCGCGCGGGCGGCGCTCTCCCCCACATTCTTCACCGCGCTGAGGCCGAAGCGGATACCGCCGGGCTCGACAGCGAAGTCGACGGCGGACGTGTTGACGTCGGGGGGCAGGATCGGGATCGCCATTTCGCGGCATTCGCCGATGTACTTCACGAGGCTGTCCGTGCTTTCCTTCTCGGCGTTCAGCAGCGCTGCCATGAAATGGCGGGGATGATGCGCCTTCAGCCAGGCCGTGCGGTAGGCGATCAAGGCATAGGCGGTGCTGTGCGCCTTGTTGAAGCCGTACCCGGCGAAGTACTCCATGAGATCGAAGATGCGCCCGGCGTCCTTTTCGGAGATGCGGTGCGCCTTGCAGCCGCGCAGGAACTTCTCCCGCTGCGCCGCCATCACGTCCTTTTTCTTCTTACCCATGGCGCGCCGCAGGATGTCGGCTTCGCCCAGCGTAAACCCCGCGAGGCGGGAGGCGATCTGCATCACCTGCTCTTGATACACGATGACCCCGTATGTGAGTCCCAGTATCTCCTCCAACTGAGGGACGATCAGTTCGACCTTTTTACGGCCGTGACGTCTCTCGATGTAGTCGTCGATCATGCCGGATCCGATCGGTCCTGGACGGAACAACGCGTTCAGGGCCACCAGGTCGTCGAACCGGTCGGGCTTCAGCTTGCGCAGGATGTCCTGCATGCCGGAGGACTCGAACTGGAACACTCCGGCTGTTCTGGCCGAAGAGAAAACGGCGTAGGTTCCTGGGTCGTCGAGCGGCAGGCTCTCGACGTCGATCTCGATCCCCTCGTCCTCGCGGATTCGGGCAGCACAATCGTGAATGAGGGTGAGCGTCTTGAGTCCGAGGAAATCCATTTTCAGGAGCCCGATTGCGCCGATCTCGTCCATCGCATACTGGGTGACTATCTCATTGTCCCTGGTCCGCCCGAGGGGCGCGTACTCCACGACCGGGCGGGGGGAGATCACCACCCCGGCTGCATGCACTGAGGCATGACGCGTCAGTCCTTCGAGGCGGCGCGCCACATCCAGGAGGACCTTGATACGCTCGTCCTTCTCGTAGAGCTGCCGCAGTCCCGGCACCACCTGGGCCGCCTTGGCCACGGTCATGTCGGGCTCCGCCGGGATCATCTTGGCGATCCGGTCGCACTCGCCGTACGGGATGTCCAGGCCTCGCCCGGCGTCGCGTACCGCCGCTTTGGCCCCCAGGGTGGCGAAGGTAATGATCTGCGCCACATTCTCCCGGCCGTATTTTTCGCGAACATAGTCGATCACCTGACCGCGGCCGCGGATGCAGAAGTCGATGTCGATGTCCGGCAGAGTGACGCGCTCGGGGTTCAGGAAACGTTCGAACAACAGGCTATACTGCAGCGGATCGATATCGGTGATACGCAGGCAGTAGGCCACGAGAGAGCCGGCGGCGGAGCCTCGACCCGGGCCGACCGGGATGCCGTGGTCGCGGGCGTACTTGATGAAGTCCCAGACGATCAGGAAGTAGCCGGAGAACCCCATCTTGATGATCATTTCCATCTCGCTCTCCAGGCGCCGGCGGTACTCCTCCATGGGGATCGAGAGTTTCTTCTGATTGCGCAGGGCGGTCCAGCCGTTCATCCTCTCCTCGAAACCTGCTTCCGTGACCGCGCGAAAATAGTCTTCCGTGGACCGGCCCTCCGGGACCTGAAAATGTGGCAGCTGCACGCCCCCCCTCTCCAGCAGGAGGTTGCATGTCTCGGCCACGCGCAAGGTGTTTTCAGCTGCCTCAGGAAGATCTTTAAAAACCTCCCACATTTCATTGGGGGACTTGAAATAATGCTCCTGAGTGAAGCGCATCCGATCGGCATCCCTTACGGTCTTGCCCGTCTGGATGCAGATTAGTATGTCGTGGGCGAAGTGGTCCTCGCGGTGTATGAAATGGCAGTCGTTCGTGGCCAGGAGAGGGATGGCGAGGCGACGACCCAGCGGCACCAAGACCTGGTTCAGCACTCTCTCTTCGGGGATCCCCTGGTCCTGGATCTCCAGGTAGAAGTTCTCCGCCCCGAACATTTCGCGGTAAGCCGACGCGACCTGCTCCGCCTGCTTCTCCTGCCCTGCCAGGATGAGCTGCGGGATCTCCCCGCCCAGACAGGATGAGGTCGCGACAAGGCCCCCCGCGTGTCGCTCGAGCAGCTCCCGGTCGATGCGTGGGCGGTAGTAGTACCCTTCCAGGAAGCCGGCCGTCGAAAGAGCGATGAGGTTCCTGTACCCTTCCTGATTGCGTGCCAGTAGAAGCAGGTGGTAGTAGGGCTTCTTCCCGGTGCCTGCCGGGGAGCGGTCGCTGCGGTGGCCGGGCGCGACGTAAGCTTCGCAGCCGAGGATCGGCTTGACTCCCTTCTC
>JBIOWS010000287.1:0-3427 GCA_044868745.1 Candidatus Polarisedimenticolia bacterium | reverse complement strand
GGCCTCGATCAGTCGGTCGCCTCCGCCTCCGCCGCCGGCCAGTTCGAGCTCAACGTGATGACGCCCGTGATCATCCATGAGATCCTCGAAGCGATGACCATCCTGACCTCCGCCGTCGATCTGTTCGCGCGGCGATGCCTGAGCGGAGTCCGCGCCAATGCGGAGCGCTGTCGCCGATACTTCGAGAGCAGCCCGGCGCTCGTCACTGCGCTCACGCCGACGATCGGGTACGCGCGGGCGGCGGAGATCGCGCAGGAGTCGATCCGGAGCGGCAGGACGATCGGCGAGCTGCTGCGCGAGAAAGGGATCCTGCCGCCCCGACTGATCCGGCGCGTCCTGGATCCGGCGCGCCTGACCAGGCCGGGAGTGCTGCAGGGCGGCCGGGGTTCCGGGCTCAGGCCCGGGAAGGGCGGCGCAGGACGGTCTTCACCAGGGCGACGAGGCTGATCGCCGCCCAGATCCCCTCCAACAGGATGAAGCCGATCTGCGCGGCCTCGATCGCCACGACGCAGAGCACCGCGGCCCCCAGCGTGTTGAGCAGGTGGTAGGCCAGCGATTCGCGTCCCATGAGGCCGGCTTGATGAGCCGCGTAGGCCGCCAGGATGAGCAGTGCCCCCAGAACCGACGCGACCTGGGTCAGCAAGGTGTCCATTGGGTTCCTCGCCTGAGAGGGCCGGGTCCTACGATGAGCCGGGCAGGTCGCGCTCCACACGGGCCTTCTCCCGGAGCACGCCCGTGTACTGCCGCAGCTTTTGCTCGCGCTCGAGGGCCAGGAACTTCGCCCGGATCGCGTCTTTCACCTCCTCGTATGGAATCGGGCCCTCGGGACGTCGTTCGCCAACCGTGATGACGTGGAACCCGCGGCGGGTCTCTATGACGTCGCTTGTCTCGCCCGGCTGGAGCGAGAAGGCCACGCGCTCGATCGCCGGCAGGCCCTTCCCGCGGGCCAGGAAGCCGGAGTCGCCTCCGCGGGCAGCCTCGGGACCGTCGGAGTACTTGCGGGCCAGCTCGGCGAATTCCCGTCCTGCGCGCAGCTCCTTGAGGATGTCCTCGATCTTGTGCCGGGCCGTGGCGCGCTCCTCGGGTGTCGCGCCCGCGGGGGCGCGCACCAGGATCTGGCTCAGACGGACCGCTTCGGGCCGGGCCATCTCGGTCGGGTTCTGCTCGTAGTACCGGCGCAGGTCGTCCTCGGTGGCTTTCAGGTCGCCGACGACTTCGGTGTCTACGAACCGCGTCACAATCAGGCTGCGGCGAACCTGCTCCCTGAAATCCGCCTCGGATACGTGGTTCTCCTCGAGAACCTTCGCGAATCCCCCGGGCGAGGTGAACCCCTGCCTCAGGCGCTTCAATTCCGCGTCCAGATCCGCGGCAGGGACGGTGATCTGACTGCTGCTCGCCTTCTGGTAAAGCAGCTCGTTGTCGATGAGCCTGTCGAGGACCTTCTGCCGCGTCACCTTGAGCTCCTCGAGCCTCACGTTCGCGGGACGTCGGCCGCTGAATTGCATCTGGACCGCCAGGTCGAAATCACGTCTCAAGATCGGTCGGCCGTTAACGCGCGCCACGACCTCGGCGGAATCCGCCGAGGCCGGGGCGGCCTGCCCGGGGACGGCGGGGGTGGCCAGAGCCACGGGGCCCAGGAGGAAAATGATCGGCCAGGCACGGCCCGAGGAGGACCGGGATGGAAGGACGGGCGGGACGACGATCTTCATGGCCCTCAAGGTCGCGCGGCGATCTCCTGCTCGTATTTTTTGTAGGTGTTGACGCTGATGATCGCCGCGAGCTTCTCGGCGATCTCCTTGAAGATCAACGCCGGCATCGACTTCGGATCGTGGACGACGAGCGGCAGTCCATCGTCCCCTCCCTGCCTTACCCGGATGTCGAGCGGCATCTCGCCGAGGAGAGGAACGCCGAAGGAAGCGGCCGCCCTTCCTCCCCCGCCGTGGCTGAACACCTCGACCCTCTCGCCGCAGTGCGGGCAGTTGAAGTACGACATATTTTCCACCACGCCCAGTATCGGCACGTTCACCTTCCTGAACATCGCCGCGGCCTTGCGGACGTCGAGCAGGGCGACATCCTGCGGGGTGGTGACCAGGACCGCCCCCGTCATCGGGATGATCTGTGACAGCGTCAGCTGGATGTCCCCCGTCCCGGGAGGCAGGTCGATGAACAGATAGTCAAGCTTGCCCCAGAGCACGTCCCCCACGAACTGTTTCATGGCACCGTGCAACATCGGGCCACGCCACACGACCGGTTCGTCCTCCTTCAGAAAGAACGCCATCGACATCAGCTTGATTCCGTGCACGGTCACCGGCACGATCCTGCGGTCCTGGATCTCGGGCTTGGACTTGAGGCCGAGCATCTGCGGATCGTTGGGGCCGTACACGTCCGCATCCAGCAGGCCAACGCTGGCGCCCGCGCGCGCGAAGGCCAGGGCCAGATTGACGCTCACAGTCGATTTCCCCACGCCTCCCTTGCCCGATCCGATCGCCACCACGTTGGCGACCTCGGGGATGAGGTCCCCGGTCGTCTCGATGCTCCGGCGTACTTTGGCGCCCATCTTGATGCTGACGGCCTCGACGCCCGGGACGCGAAGCACTGTCTCTTTGACTTCCTTCTCGACCTGCGCTTTCAGGGGACAGCCGGGTGTCGTGAGATTGACCGTGAAGGAAACGGTGCCGCCGTCCACATCGAGATCCTCGACCATCCCCAGCGACACGATGTCCACGTGCAGCTCGGGATCCTGGACGGTCCTCAGCGCCTCCATGACCTTCGATCTGTCGACCGGAGTTGCCATCGTCACGCTTCCCGTCCAGGCCCCGCGCCCGCCCACGGCTCGGACAGTCCCGTCAGGTCTCCGGAAACATCCCCCACGGCCAGAATCAGAACCCTGAAGCGGTCTCCCATGCGCTCGGGAAGAATCAGGGTCTTCAGTGCCTCCCGATCCCTGATTCTGGACAGCAGCGCTTCCGGCCCTCCGTCGCCAGGGGCCTCCGTCATCTCACGGAAGATGTCGAGCGCTCCGAGCGCCAGAAGGAAGCGGGCCTGCGTGGTCAGCCCGAGACACCGAGCACCGGCCCGCTCAGCTGCCCTCTTGAGGGCGGTGAAGTCGAGATGGGCGGTCAGATCCTGCTCCCCGGGTCTCTCCAGGAACTCCTCGCTCGCGCGGTGTCGATGGTATGCCAGGAGGGTCCCTCGCCGCCGCCCGGGTCGATATAGGTCGAAGTCCTCATGGCCGTAATCGACGATCACGGCGTACCCGCGCTCGAGGAGGCCGACCGCACGCGCGATCCAGGCGGGCGCCTTCAAGCTCAGGTCGACCTCCTGCCCGGGCTCCAGCACGACGCCGGCTTCGCCCAAGCGGCTGGCGATCCCATCGTCCGACAATGGCGCCAGGATCTCTTCCAGCCGACCCCGCCTCGAGGTCACG
>JBIOWS010000286.1:0-14661 GCA_044868745.1 Candidatus Polarisedimenticolia bacterium | reverse complement strand
GGCCTCGATGCCGAGCACAACGGCTGTATAGATACTCTGCCGGGACTCCGAGCGTACGTCGCAGGCCTGACAATCGACACGATGGTCAAGAACGGTCTTCTGGCCAAGCTCGACGAAGTCCAGAAGGCGCTGAGGCGCGGGAACAGGCTGGTCGCCGTGAACAAACTCCAGGATTTCATCAACCAGGTGGAGGGCCAGCGTGAAAACGCCCTCACAGACGCGGACGCAGATGTGCTCTCGAACTATGCTAACAACTTGATCTCGACGATCATGTGAGAAGGGTTGTTCTTAGGGCGAAGGCCTGGCGGGCACGCGCCGCCAGGCCTTCGCCTGTCACGTCTGGCCGTGGGGTACAATCCCGGCCATGCCCGAACGAAGGCGCGGCGGCTTTAGGCGTTTCTTGCCGATCTCAATGCTGCTCACTGCCGGTGGAGTCGCTGCCGTCGTCGGCCCGGTGCGCCTGTCGGCAGCGGAGGTGGCTCCGGAGCCGCAGCCTCCGCACAAGACCTTCCGCGAGGCGGTGCGCACCTTCGCCGCGGACGGGCGCTACCTCCTGACTTTCCCTGCGCGCACGACCAAGGAAGGAGCCTGGTGGACGACCGGCTTCGTCGCCGGCACCGCCCTCCTCATCGGCCGCGACGACGAGATCCGGGAGGAGATCCTGGAGTCGGACAGCAGGACCGCGGGTCGGATCGCCACCAAGTTCGAGCCGCTCGGACGGGGACACGTGGCCGCGGCGAGCCTGGGTGTTTTCTACCTGGTCGGCCGCGTCTCCGGGAAGCCGGAGGTCGTCTCGACCGCCGCGACCGCCTTCGAGGCCTTCTTCTGGGACCTGATCATCGCGAGTGTCGCGAAGGGGGCGTTCGGCCGGGAGCGCCCCACGGGGAACGCCGACGCGCATGGCTTCTTCGGGAACGACTCGATCTTTCCCTCCGGCAAGACGTCGCGATCGTTCGCCGTCGCCGTCGTTCTGGCCGATCGGTACGGGCGGAAGGCGGCGTTCGTCGCCTATCCGGTCGCGACGCTCGTCGGTCTCGCCACGCTCCAGCAGGACACGCACTGGGCCTCGGACATCCTGGCAGGTGCGGGGCTCGGGCTGGCGATCGGCAAGGGGATCGCGGCGCGCCATCCGGCCGCGGGCAGGCAGGCTCGGAGCGAGCCGGGGGCGGAATGGCAGGTGGCGCCGCTGCCGGGCGGAGCGACGCTGCGGATCACCTACTGAATCCCCGGGCCGGCCCCGGTGCGCTGCTCAGGAGCGTCTCCACCTCGGCCACCTGCTCGCTGGCGCCGGAGACCAGGATGGTGTCCTTCTCCTGCAGGACGAACCAGGCCTCGGGGGAGGGCAGGACGCGCCCCTCCCGCACCACCGCCAGGATCAGGGCTCCGGTCGTCTCCCTGACGCCGGCGTCGCGCAGGCTTTTGCCGATGAGCGGAGAGCCGGCCGGGATCTCCAGGAACTCCACCCGGACCGCATCGAGCGTCCGGCGCACGTCCCCCAGCGGCAGCGGCGTGAAATCCTCCCGCCGGAAGATCTCGTAGCGCCCGCTGCGCAGCCGGCCGAGCTGCCGCTCGACCGACTGCTTCGGGAAGTTGAGCCGCCGCAGGATGCGGGCCAGGAACTCGATGCCGACCTCGAACGTCTCGTGGATCACCTCGTCGGCCCCGTCGCGGTATAGCTCCTCGTCCTCAAGCCCCCGCCGGCCGCGCGCCAGGATGTGCAGCTCGGGGTTCAGCCTCCGGGCGCGCCGGATCACCGCGCGCTCCATCACGTGATCGGGAAGCGTGACCGCCAGGATGCGTGCCCGGTCCACACCCGCCCGGCGGAGCAGCTCCTCGCTGTTGGCGTCGCCGTAGCGCACCGGATGGCCGGCCCGCCTCGCCTCGCGCACCAGGTTCGGATCCAGCTCGAGGGCGACGAAGGGGACGCCGTTGGTCTTCAGGACTTCGCCCAGCGTGCGCCCGAGCGTGCCGTACCCGAGGATGACGAGGTGCTCGGAGAGGGGCTCCGGCGGGCCGGGCTCTTCCTCCTCGTACGACTCGGCCAGGCGGCTCCAGGCCGGCAGGATTCCACCGGTGGCGCGCGCCGCCGCGGACGCGATCGAGGCGCTCATCCGGGTGGCGAGCGGCGTCAGGATCATCGAGATGACCGAGGCGGCGATCGCCACCTGATAGGTCTCCTGGGTGATCAGCTTCGAGCCGACGCCCATGTGGGCGATCAGGAACGAGAACTCCCCCACCTGGGCCAGATTGATCCCGACCTGCAGCGCCACCGGCAGCGGGTAGCCGAAGCCGCCCACGGCGGCGGCGGTGACCGCGGTCTTCAGGACGATGACGATCCCGACCACGACCAGCAGAGACGGCCAGTTCGCCAGGGCATACTTCGGGTCGAGGAGCATCCCCATGGCCACGAAGAAGACACCCGAGAAGACGTCGCGGAACGGCACGATGTCGGCGCTCATCTGGTGGGCGTACTCGCTGCCGCCCAGGATCAGCCCGGCCAGAAACGCCCCCAGCGCGAATGACACCCCCAGGAGGTGGCTCAGCCAGGCCATTCCGAGGCAGAGGGTCAGCGTCGCCAGCAGGAACAGCTCCTGGCTGCGCCCCGAGGCGATCAGGTGCAGGAAGCGTGGCATGACGCTGCTCAAGGCGAAGGTGATCCCCAGCAGGATAGCGGCGCGCGCCACCGCCGAGGCGAGGCTCAACGCCACGTCGGACGGCGACCCGCCGGCGATCGGCAGCAGGATCATCATCGGCACGACGCTCAGGTCCTGCAGGATCAAGATGCCGACCGTCAGGCGTCCGGGGAGCGCGTCGAGGAGCCCCTGCTGCATCAGGCTCCTGAGCACCACCGCGGTGCTGCTCAGGGCGACGATGCACCCCATGAAGATCGACGTCCGCGTCGTCCAGCCCAGGAACGGACCCGCCACCGCGGCGCACACGACCGTCAGAAGGATCTGCAGGCTGCCGCCCCCCAGGACGACCCGCTTGTAGCGCAGGAAATGGCTGGTGTCGAACTCCAGGCCGAGGGTGAACATCAGCAGCAGGACGCCGATCTCCGCCAGCGTCGAGACCGCGTCGCTTTTCGAGATCAGGCCCAGCACGTGCGGCCCCAGCAGCACCCCCGAGCACAGGTAGCCGACCACGGGGGGGAGCCTCAGGCGGGTGAGCAGGAACAGGACGGCGCAGGCGATCGCCAGGAGGACGACCAGTTTGCCTATCAGATCGACCGGCTGGCCCACGTCAGCCTCGGTATAATGCGCCGAACGGAGGGATGGCCGAGCGGTTTAAGGCGGCGGTCTTGAAAACCGTTGGGGGCAACCCCCGCAGGTTCGAATCCTGCTCCCTCCGCCGCCCCTTTCCCGGCGTCATCGCGAGGGAACCGGCGCCGGCTCCTTCCCCTCCCGGAAGCGCTTCACGTAGGTCTCCTGCACCACGGCGTTGATCCCGGCCAGGATCGGCACGGCCACGACGGCGCCGACCAGGCCGGCCAGGCCGGCGCCCACGACCAGGGCGGCCAGCACCGCGAGCGGGTGGAGCTGCACCATGCGGCCCTGCAGGTGCGGCACCAGGATGTTCCCCTCCAGGAACTGCTCGACCCCGAACAGGACCAGGACGCCGACGACCGCGAGGGTGGAGTGGTTGAGCGCGACCAGGATCGCCAGAAGGAGCGCCACGGTCGAGCCGAGGTAGGGAACGAAGTTCAAGACACCGGCGATAACGCCGATCAGGACGGGTGTTTCGATCCGGAGGATGGACAATCCGACGGAGAGGACGGCCGTGACGCAGGCGCTGATCGCCACCTGGGCTCGCAGGTAGCCTCCCATCCGCTTCAGGACGATGGCGCCGATCCGTGCCGTCTCCTTCCGACGCTCGGGGGGGACGAGCGACAGAAGCCCCGAGGCGATGCGTCGGCCGTCCACCACGAAATACCCCGCCACGAACAGGACGAGGAAGGCGGCGATCGCCCCGCTGAAGATGCCGCGCGTCGCCGCCAGCGAACGTTGCGCGAGCTGCTGGACCACCGGGCCGACCTGCTCCAGGCCGATGTCCGGCAGCTCAATCTTTTCGGGACCCCAGCGGCCCGTGAAGTTGCGGGCCGACTCGATCCACTGGCTGACCGTCTGGCGGTAGGCCGGCAGCCGGGCCGCGAGGTTCTGCGCCTGCAGCGTGACGGCCGGGATGAGCAACGCCACCAGGAGCGTCAGGACGCCGAGTCCCACCAGGTAAATCCCGATGACCGTGACGCTGCGCGGAATCCGGTATCTCTGGGCGGCGTCGGCGACCGGCAGGATCGCCGCGGCGATGATGAGCGCGATGAGGGTGATCACCACGAAGCTCATGCTGTGGTACAGGAGCCAGAGAACGCCGACGATCAGGAGCGTCTTCCAGAGCAGGGCGTCGAGCAAGCCGCGTTCCGGCATGGTCACCTCCGGCGGGTCAGAGGCGGATATTAACCTGTTAACCTATCACAGCGCATAGCCGGCGCAGGGACGGGAGGAGAGGGTGGGCGCGGGCGACGACACGGCTGTCGAGCGACGGGACGGCGAGGGGCGGGGGGGTGCGGGGCTGGCGGCGCGCGCGGGGATCGTGCTGGCCGTCGTGGCGCTCTTCGCCCTCATCGGCTCCCTCTGCCTGACGCGGATGACCGACACCGATCTCTGGTGGCACCTCGCCACCGGAGACCAGATCCGCAAGACCGGTGAGATCCCGCGCGCCGAGATGTTCTCCTATACCGCCCTCGGCCGGCCGTGGATCGACATCCACTGGCTGTTCCAGTCGGTCGTCTCCTGGCTCTACGAGCGGGGAGGTGTTCGGGCGCTGACCGCCTTCAAGACGGTCGTCATCCTGGGCCTGTTCGGTTTCCTGTTCGCGCGCGCTCGGAGCGGCGCCGGCCCTCTCCTCGTCTGCGGCGTGCTCACCCTCGCGACGCTCGCCTGCCAGGAGCGCTTCCTGATGCGTCCCGAAATCGTCTCCTGGGTCCTGATGGCGATCGTCCTGGCATGGCTCGATCGCGTCCTGGAGACCGGATCCAGCACCGAGAGACGCGCCATCCTGTGGCTGGGCGTGCCGGTCCTCCAGCTCCTCTGGGTCAACCTCCAGGGGCTGTTCATCCTCGGGCCGGTGTTCCTGGGCCTCGCCCTCCTGGCGGCGGCGCGGGACCTCCTGCGACGGCCGATCCCTCAAGGCGCGTTCGAGCGGCTGACCGATCTGCTGGTCGGCCTGGCGATCGCCGCCGTCGCCTGTCTGGCGAATCCTTACGGGGCGGCCGCCCTCCGCCTCCCCTTCGAGCAGTTCTTCGTGCACCTGGGGGGCGACAGCCTGATCTCGAAGTCGATTGCGGAGTTCCAGCCCCCCCTGGGCGGCGAGCGGGTCACCCCGGCGATCGTCGCCTTCGTGGTGTTCGCCTCCGTCTCGGTCGCGATCCTGCTCCTCAGCCTGCTGGCCGACTTCCGTCGCCTCCGGCCGTTCGACGTTTTGGTCGTGGCGGCCACCCTCTACGCGGCGACGCGGGCGAGGCGCAACGTCCCGATCTTCGTCATCGCGGCGGTGCCGATCTGCATCCGCTACGGCGCCGCGCTGGCGTCGGCCTTGCGGTCCCGACTCGACAGGCGGTGGCCGGGCGTCGCAGCGGTCCGCGGCGCCCGGGCACGGCGCGCCGCGGCTGTCGCCCTGCCGGCCCTCCTGGTGGCGCTCTGCGGCGATTTGATCTACGAGGTGGTCTCCGACCGCTTTTTCCTCCGCCAGCCGACCGAGCGCTGGTGGGGGGTGGGGACGATTCCGCATTACTTTCCGGACCAGGCGGCGCGCTTCGTCGCCAAGTCCGGCATCGCCGGGAACGTCTTCCACAGCATGGCGATCGGCGGCTACCTGATCCATGCCTGGGGCGGGCGCAGGCCGGTGTTCATCGACGGCAGGAATGATCCGTACCTGCACGGGGTCCTGGAGCGTTACCTGGCGGCGATCAACGACCCCGTCGCGTTCGAGGATGCGGTGCGGCAGTATCAGATCACCGCCGTCCTCTGGCCCCACCAGCGAGCCCTGGAGGGGAGGGAGCTCCTCGGGCACCTGGCGCGGGATCGCGGCTGGGTCCTGGCCCATCTCGACGCGGCCGCTTCCGTCTACCTGCGCGCCGAGATGGTGTCGGCCGCCCGGCTCGCGCAGGGCCCGTTCCGTCCCGGGATCGGCCGTCAGGCGGTGTACGAGGATCTGGCGCGGCAGCTCGAAGAAAGCCCGTTCGCAGGGCCGCCGATCCGCGAGATCGCGCTGGGGGAGTTCTTCAGCGTCTCGGGTGATCCGCGCGGCGCCGAGTTTTTCTACCGGCGCGCGCTGGACCGCCTGCCGCGCAGCGCCCCGCTCCTGCACGACTACGCCCTGTCCCTCGAGCGCCAGGGGCGGATGCCGGAGGCTCGAGCCGCGCATGCGAGTGCGCTTGTGATCGACCCGGGGTTTCTCCCGTCGATCGCGGCCGTCGGCTGGTTCCTCCTGGAGGAGGGGAAGGTCGATGAGGCGGCGCGGCGGCTCGAGGAGGCGTATCGCGGTGGAGATCGGAGCCTGCGCCTCCTGACCGCCCGCGCGCGCCTGTTCGATCGGCGTGGCGCCGCCAAGGAAGCGGTCGACTCCTACCGGCAGGCGCTGCGAGCCGCTCCGCGGAGCAGCGCGCTTCTCCGCGAGGTGGCCCGCTTCTACGAGCGTCACGGCGAGTCGGAGCGGGCGCTCTCGATCTACGCCACGGCGGCTGAAGCCGATCCGGACGATCCCGCCGTCGCGCGCGACACGGCGGCGCTCCTGGAGAGGCTCGGCAGGCTCTCCGCCGCCCTCGAGGTGGCGCGCGCCGCCACCCGGGAAGCCCTGGAGCGGATCGCGGCGGCTCCGGCGGGCGGCCGGGGAGGAGAGGACGCCTGGCTCGGAAATGGTGCGTTCGGGCCGGTGTCGGGCCGGGAGGAGGACCGCGAGCTCCTGCTCCTGGCGGCGCGGCTGGAAGAGAAAGCGGGGGACAGATCGCGCGCCTCCTCGTACCTGTCCGCCCTGTCGCGGGCGGGGCTGATCGCAGGAGATGCTACGGACGCCCCGGCGCCGCGCTCGTCGGCGCAGCCGCGCTCGAAGACAGGGGAGAGTCCGCGGCGTTGATGACGCCTCGGGGCAGGTAGCCGAAGTGCTCCATGAGGGCGGCGGCGACCGCGAATTCCCTCAGCGCCCCGGTGCCGACCTCGTCCCGGGCCGTGCTCGCCTCGACGCGGACCCGGTGGGGCTCCCCCTCGATCCAGATGCGGTACTCGATCATCATGGCCGCCTCCGGCGGGAAGCGTGGGTCGATAAGTGGGATGGGGCCAGCCTCGAACGTGGTGGGCTGCTGAGTCCCAGCAGCGCGCCGGCCTAGTGGGCGCGCACGAACTCGCGCAAGGCCGACTCGGCGGAGGCGTGATCCCGGAAGCTGCCCTGGAAGTCGGGGGCGTCCACGCCGACCTGCCGGGGCAACTGGACGATGGTGAGCCTCCAGCCGCCGTCGTGGCGCTCGAGGAGAGCTTCGTACGGCTGGCCCTGGCGGCTCTCCATGCGGCGCCGGATCGGTCCTGCAGGCTCGGAGGGCGGAGGAGCGGCAGGCCGCCCGGTGCCTGCGGGCGCCGCCACGTCGACCGCGGGCACAGAAGCGGGCCTCTCTTCGGCGGCCGGCGGCTCCGACGCCGCCAGCTTCAACTCGGCGATCCATTCCTTGTAAGCCTTCGACAGGGCCTGCTCCGGCTGGGTGAAGGTCAACCCCATGGCGGGACGTCCGGCCCCCTTGCCGCTGACCCAGGCGACGCGGGCGCGCAGGCGCACGGCGTGGCGGGGGAACTGGACGAAGACGATGATGATCGAGTTGACGGAGAACGCTTCGGCGGTTTCGATCCGCATCCCGCCCTCGGAGACGTCGACCACCGTGCCGCCGGCCATCTTGGCGTCGGTACCGAAGCGGGCCGACAGGCGCCTGGCGATGCGCGGCTGCTTTCTCCTGTTCCCCTTCTCGGGCACTGGCACGCGGCCCTCCTCGACCCTACAATTTATGCCGCGTGCGCCCGGAGCGCCAGCCATGGTGCTAACATCGGCGGGTCCCGGTGGATGGACGGTCCTGGAGGTGCGGCATGAAGGTGAAGAAGAAGGTCCTCATGGTGATCGCCCCGGAGAACTTCCGGGACGAGGAGTACGAAGAGCCGCGGCGCATCCTGGAGGGGAAGGGGTGCGCGGTGACGGTCGCCTCGACCTCCACGCGCCCTGCCAAGGGGATGCTCGGCAAGACGGTCACGCCGGACACGACCCTCGACCGGGTCAAGGCGGCTGATTTCGACGCGGTGGTCTTCGTGGGGGGCTACGGAGCGGAAGCGCTCTACGCCGACAAGCGGGCGCACGGGCTGGCGATCGAGGCGGCGGGGAGCGGCAAGCCGCTCGGGGCGATCTGCGTCTCGCCGACGATCCTGGCGAACGCCGGCGTCCTCAAGGGGAAGAAGGCGACCGTCTGGCCGAGCCAGTCGAAGGCGCTGGTTTCGGGCGGAGCGAGCTACACCGCCAAGCCGGTCGAGACGGACGGTCTCATCATCACCGCCGACGGGCCGACGTCGGCGGCCCGCTTCGGCGAGGAGATCGCCCGGGCGCTGGGACTCTGATCGATGGATGCGGCGCGATGCTGAGGCGGTTCGCGGGCGTCGCGGCGTGCGCGGCCCTCGCGCTCGCCGTTCCCGGCTGCGGGCTGGGCGGCTCGAAGAGGTCATCGCCCTCGCCTTCGAAGGTCTTCCCCTCTCCGCTCTTCGACGGCCTGAGTCTCGGCATGACCCGCTCCCAGGTCGCCGATGTCCACCCGATCCGCCCGGCTCTGACGGCGGCGGGGAAGACCCGTCTCGTCTGGATCTACGAGCGCCCCGGTGACTTCGCCGCGGAGCTCACCTTCCCCGAGAACAAGGAATCGGCTAGGCTTCTCCGGATCGACATCCACTTCGGCCCCAGCGACACCTCGCCGGACGACTACATCGGTCGCTTCGAGAGGCTCCTCGGCTCACCGGAGGTCAGGCGACGCAAGGCCGTGATCAATGCTTACGGCGACCAGGCGCACGACCAGTACGACACCATCTGGTCGGACACCCGGCAGTACGTGTTCCTGACGGAGCGGGTCCCGGTGGGTGAGCGCAGGGCGCGCCCGGTCTACTACCTCACTGTGAAAAGGAAAGAGATCACCGCCAAGGGGCCGCCGACCGGCTACGTCCCGCCGCCTCCCCCCAAGGGGAAGGACGGCAAGCCGGTCGAGGAGCCGATTTTCTGAACCTCGAGGCGCTCGCCTCTCGACTGAAGGCGAAGGGGGCCGAGATCGGTCTGGCCGCCGTGGGGATCGCTCCGGTCGTCGAGTCGGATCACGCCGCGTTTCTGGAGGCGTGGCTGGCGGCGGGGCACGCCGGGACGATGGCCTGGATGGCGCGCACGGCGGAGGTCCGCACCGATCTGAAGCGGCGCTTCGCGTGGGCGCGGACGGCCGTGGTCGCGGCCGCGCCATACCTGCCCTATAAAGATGATAGGCACTTGCAGGCCGGTCTGCTGCCAAACGTGGCGCGCTATGCCGTGGGCCCCGACTACCACCGCGTCCTCGGCGCCCGTCTCCGGGCGCTGGCGGGTTTTCTGGTCGCCGAAGCACCCGGAGCCCGGGTCGCGGTCTATGCCGACACCGGGCCGGTGCTCGAGCGCGAGCTGGCGGCGCGGGCAGGCCTCGGCTGGTTCGGCAAGAGCACCAACCTGATCGGCCCGCGCGGGGACTCCTGGACCCTCCTGGGGCAGATCCTCACCAACCTCGATCTTCCCGCCGACAGCCCGGCGGCGGATCGCTGCGGCACTTGCACGGCCTGCATCGACGCCTGCCCCACCGGCGCGATTCTCGAGCCGTACCTCGTCGATTCGAACCGCTGCATTTCCTACCTGACGATCGAGCTGCGGGGGAAGATCCCGGCACAGAGGCGGACCGATCTCGGCGACTGGGTGTTCGGCTGCGACGTCTGCCAGGAGGTCTGTCCCTGGAACCGGAAGGTGGGGCCGACCCGGGACCGGGAGTTACTCCCCGGGCCGCACTTGACCGAAAAGAACCTCGCCAGCCTCGTCGATCTGGGCGACCGGGAGTTCAAGACCGAGTACGGGATGACCCCGCTGGCTCGACCGCGCCGGCAGGGGCTGGTCCGCAACGCCCTGATCGTCGCGGGCAATACGGGGGAGGAGCGCGCTCTGGACGCCGCCGCCGGCCGGCTGGCCGATCCCGACCCCGTCGTGCGGGCCACGGCGGCCTGGGCTCTGGGCCGGGCGGGAGGGGGCGGGCGGCGGAAGGCGCTCGAGCGGGCGCGCCTCTCGGAGTCGGATCCGGAGGTCAGAGCCGAGATCGAGGCGGCGATCGAAGGATCGTAGCAGCTCCGGCCGGCGACTCGGGTCGTCAGGGGGTGAAGGTGCGGTAGTAGGCGACGCCGGAGAGGTTCGCCCGCAGCGCACGGCCGTCGATCACCTTGTCGAAGCGCAGGCGCTCCGCCGAGTGCTCCTTGTCGCCGACGCGGAACGAGCCGCCCTCGATCGGCACCACCGCCTGCTCCTCCCCTTCGGGGGTGACCAACAGGAGCTTCCCCTTCCGTAGCACGATGCGGAAGTTCGAGAACCAGGGGTGCGTGGTCCGGTAGTGACCGGTGTACGCCTCCCATCCGCGCGGGTAATCGAAGCGCCGCGGGCCCGAGTAGCGCTCGTGCGCGTACCAGTCCGATCCGTGGGACGCCTCCACCACCGCACCCTTGGAGCGCCCGAAGCGCAGCAGGTAGAGGTCGAAATCGGGGTGGCCGACGTAGAAGGTGTCCTCCGCCCGGCGCTCCAGGGGGATCCTCAGGTCGGCGCGCAGCAACATCAGCCTGTCTCCTTCGGCGAGCAGGGTGAGCCTCCTCCCCTCGGGTGAGAGGTACGATCCGGCATAGTCCGCGGCGTTCTTCACGCTCTCGGGCGACTCCGGAGTCGGGAGGGGCGGCAGATCCTGCCTGTGGTAGGCGGCCCGCAAGGTCTTGAGGCCGAACTCCGCCACGCGCTCGGGATCGCCGGGCCCGTTCACCAGGACCACGACCCCCAGCCCGTCGTCGAGATCACCGACGATGTGCGAGCTGTAGCCGATCATGCCGCCGCTGTGTCCGATGACGGTGTGCCCTTCCGCGTCGCGCACGGCGAGGCCGTAGCCGTAGTGCTCCCCCTCGCCGGTCTTGACGGCGCGCTGGATCAGCAGCTCGAAGCTCTGGGTCGAAAGGATCCGCCCGCGCGGCCCCGCGCCCCGGTTCAGGAGCATGCGCAGGTAGGCGGCGAGGTCCCCGGCCGTCGCGGAGATGCTCCCGTCGCCCGCGCCATACTCGACCCACGTCCCCGGCACCAGCGGCTGGCCGGGATGCGTCGGACGATCGTCGTACAGAGGCTCGTACCCGACCGCCAGGCGCCGGCGCAGGTCGTGGGTGATGGCCGCTTCGCTGCCGGTCATCTCCAGCGGCTCGAACAGCCGCTTCCTGATGATCTCGGCGTAAGGTTGCTTCGCCACCGCTTCGAGAAGGTAGCCGAGCACCTGGTAGCCGATGTTCGAATAGGCGTAATGCGCGCCCGGGGCGCCGCCCGTGGAGCGCTCGGCGAGCGCCGCCGCCTGGAACAGCGACGACGGGATGTCGTCGCGGTCGCGTGGCAGGCCCCCCGTGTGGCTCATGAGGTGGTGGCCGGTGATCGGGGCGTATTTCGAGTCGATCCTGAACCAGGGGAGGTATTTCACGATCGGCGCCTGCGGGTCGAATTTTCCTTCGTCGCGGAGCTGCAGCAGGGCGACGGCGGTGAACGACTTCGAGATCGAGCCGATCTCGAACAGCCGGTCGGGGGCGAGCGGGGTGCGCGCCTCCAGGCTCGCCAGGCCGTAGGTCTTGGCGCGCAGGAGACCTTCGCGGTCGGTCAGCGCCAGGGCCAGTCCCGGTGTGCCGTCCTGACTCATCCGCTGCGCCACGAAGGCATCCAGGCGCTCCCAGGCGGCGTCCAGAGGGACGGCCGGCCGCTCATGGACAATCGCCGGTGCCGCGCCGACGCACAGCAGGACGAGCGGAAGCGAGGCGACGGTGCGCATCCGGCGGCTACAGATCCCTGAACTCGGGCAGGCTGCGGTAGCGATCGAGGCGGTCGGGGAAAAACGTCAGAACCGCGAGCCCCTCGCCGGCGAGACGCCGGGCCACAGTCATATTGGTCCCCGAGGACGGGCCGACGGGATGGCCGGCCCGGTTGAGACGCCGGGTCTCCTCGAGCGCATCCCGGTCGCTCACCAGCACGGCGTCGTCCAGGAGGTGCCGGTGGCGCCGGACGATCCCCGGCACCAGGCCGTCCCCGATCCCCTCCTGCAGATGGCAGACCGCCAGGGGGTACTGGAACAGCGGTGGCGACGATGGGGCGGGGCAGGCGCGCGAGAAAAGTTGCTTGCACACCAGCGGGCTGGCTTCAGGCTCGACGGCGATCAACCTGGTCGCCGGATGCGCCTTCTTGAGGACGCCGCCGGCGCCGATGATCGTGCCGCCGGTGCCGACCCCCGCCACCACGGCGTCGAAGCAGGCGAGACCAACCTCGCGCGCCTGGGCCAGGCACTCCTCACCCAGAACCGCCTGCGCCTCCACACCGGTATCGTCCTCGAACTGATCGAACAGGAAGCGGTTCGGGTCCTCCTGCGCGTAGTCGCGGGCCCGCCGAATCGACCCGACCACCCCCTCCTGCTCCGGGGTGAGGACCAGGCGCGCTCCGTGCCCGCGGATGATCGTCTTGCGCTCCTCCGTCATGTTCTCCGGCATGAACACGACCGCGCGCAACCCTAGGCGCGCCGCCCAGTAGGCGAGGGCGATGCCGGCGTTCCCGGAGGTCGGCTCCACCACTTCGCTCCCGGCGGGCAGCCGGCCGCTCCGCACGCCACGCTCCAGGACGAAGCGGGCCACCCGGTCCTTCACGCTGCCGCTCGGATTGAGATACTCCGGCTTCACCCAGACAGCCTCGAGGTGCAGAAGCGGTGTTCGCATCTCCGCCGATCGATGCATGACGGGCCAGACTATCGCCGCGCTCTTCCCGGGGTCAAGGCGCGCCCGTCTCGGAAAGGCCGCTGCCGAGCTCGATCAGCCAGCCGCCCGTCGGGGCGGCGGGGTACGTGGCGACCCCCAGGACGATGTCGGACCCGGCCGGAGCGCGCAGCGTCTCGACCGTATCGCCGTGGACATCGACGATGCTGCCGAGGACGCTCCCCTCCTTGACGCGGTCCCCCGGCTTCACGGCCGCGTCGAAGAATCCGCCGTGGTCGTTGGTCACGATGCGGTAGCCGGTCACGATCGCGTACCCCGGGAGGCGGGGTGGGCGTCCCGGGAGGACCCCGACCTTGCGCAGGAAGTGGCGCACGGCGGCCGCCTGCAGGCGTATGTCGGCCGCATCGAGCGGCTGCCCGCCTCCGACTTCGACCAGGAAGGACGGAATGCCCGAGGCGCTGAGGGTGGTGATGGCGTCCGTCGGGAACACCTTGACGGAGTCGCGCCACAGTGTCGGAATCCCGAAGCCGTGCGCCAGGTCGTCGTAGCGCTCGGCTGGGACCCTGTCGCTGAGGGAGTAAAGGACGAATGGGTGCTGTCGGAAGCGGTCGCCCCCGGTGTGCAGGTCGAGGAAGTAGTCCGCCTTGTCCTGCACGTTCGCGTGCAGGGCGGCGGCGATTCGCTCGGTCGTGAAGCGATCCGGGCGGCCGGGGAAGACGTCGCCCATGTCGGCCAGGTCGTCCAGGCTCGGGTTCACCCGCTGCAGCGCCTGGAAGGCGGGGGGGTTGGCGATCATCACCGCGACCAACGTTCCCGACATCTCCTCGGGCGCCAGACCCCGAACGACTTCCTGAAGGGCGCGCGGACCGCCGTACTCGTCGCCGTGGCTGCAGGCGTCCACCCACACGACCGGTCCCGGCCGGCGGCCCACCACGATGGCGACCGGCAGGGCCAGCGGCGACCCGTCGCTCTCCTCCGCGACCTTCAGCGCTCCGCGCACCTTCTGGCCCGCGACCGCCCGGGCGGTGCCGACCTCGATCGGCTTGCGAGGCTTGGCCGCCTCCGGCGCGGCGGCGAAGCCGGCCGACAGCGATGCACGAAGGACGATGAAGGCGACGGCGAGCGCCTGGATCGGCGGCCCGGACAACCGGTCATGCGAAAGCGCCACGCGGATCCCTCCTGGGACGAGGGGCCGATTCTAACCCGGCCCGAGTGATATCCTCCCGGGTCGATGAAGCAGGATCCAAGCGGCCTGGCGCGCCGGAACCTCCTGACCTACATCGACGACCTGCCTCGATACGGGAGACGCGAAGCGTATCTCTGGAAGGAAGGGGTGCGCTGGCGCTCCCGCACCTACGCCGAGCTGCACGGGAGGATTCTCGGCTGCGCGGCGTCGCTCGCAGCCTCGGGAGTGCGGCCGGGCGACCCTGTCCTGATCCAGGGACCGGACAGCGCCGACTGGGTCGAGGCGCTGTTCGGGACGTTGCGGGCGGGAGGCGTGGCGGTTCCGCTGGACGCCGCGACACAGGACGAGTTCCGAGGCAAGGTGGCGCGCAAGTCCGGCAGCCGTCTCCTGCTGGCCCCGCGATCGATCGAACCGCCGGCTGGC
>JBIOWS010000285.1:0-7176 GCA_044868745.1 Candidatus Polarisedimenticolia bacterium | reverse complement strand
ACCACGCCGACAGCGACACGGTCGACCAGAGCGGACATGGGACACACGTCGCGGGGACCGCCGCCGGGGACGACCTCGCGCACCCGGCTTCGGGGTCCGACCCCGGGTTGGATCTTTTCGACGGGATGGCGCCGGCGGCCCGCCTGGTCTTCCAGGACGTCGATCGGAGCGGCGGCTTCCTCGAGGTTCCCGCGAACCTCTACGGCTATCTGCGGGCCGCCTACGACGCGGGGGCGCGGATCCATACCAACAGCTGGAGCGCAGACACCAACTCCTACACCTCCGACTCCTCCCAGGTGGACCGTTTCGCCTGGGATCATCCCGACATCCTGTTCCTCTTCGCCGCGGGCAACCGGGGCCCCGACCCGGGAACCGTCGGCGCCCCCGCCAGCGCCAAGAACGTCGTCTCGGTCGGAATGGTGCAGACGCCCGCCTCCGGAGACCCGAACAACCTGGAATCACTCTCTTCCAACGGTCCGACCAGCGACGGCCGCAGGAAACCCGAGGTGGTCAACGTCGGCGGCTCCCCGGTTCAGTCGGCCCAGGCCGGCACCGCATGCGACGTCGTCGGTTTCGGCGGAACATCGATGGCGACGCCCGGGGTGGCGGGGGGAGCGGCCCTCGTCCGCCAGTACCTCACACGCGGGTACTACCCCCATGGCTATGCGGGCTCGGGCCCGTCGCTCGCCCCCTCGGCCGCGCTCCTCAAGTCGGTGGTGATCAACAGCGCCGCCAACATCACCGGGGCGAACGTCGACGCGCCCATTCCCGACAACTCCCAGGGCTGGGGAAGGGTTCTGCTGGACAATGCGGTCTTCTTCCCCAACGACCCGCGGCGGCTGATGATTCTCAAGGACGATGACCTCTCCTCCGTCTCGGACGGTTTCCCGGTTGGGACCGGGGCCTCGGAGTCGTTCCAGGTGTTCAACTGCCGGCGGGACGTAGCTTTCAAGGTGACCCTGGCTTGGACGGAGCCCCCGGTGGCGGCGACGAGCGGGCAGGCCTGGGTGAACAACCTCGACCTGGAGGTCACCTCTCCCAGCGGCACGCTTTACAGAGGCAACGTATTCTCGAACGGAGTCTCGGTCCCCGGGGGCACAGCCGATGACCGGAACAACGTCGAGCAGGTGCTGCTCCCCGGCGGCTCGCTGCCGAGCGGTACCTACACGATCCGCGTCGTCGCCCGGAACGTGGCGGTTGGCCCGCAGCCTTATGCCCTGGTGGCGACAGGGGACGTGGCCTCTTCCGCCATCCCAACCCTGACTGCCGCCCTCCTGGCGCGCGGCGGCGGCTGCGACGCCGACCCCTACCTCGACGAGGGCGAGACGCTCGATATTTCCTACTCGATCCGGAACGAAGGATGCGGCGCTTCGGGCCCGATCGAGGCGCGTCTGGCGGGCGACACGACGCTGCCGATCACGATCCAGCCTGCGAGCGTCAACCTGGTCGGGCTGCCGCCGACCGGTACCGCCAGCGTGTCGTTCCGGGCGTCGCTCGGCGAAACCGGCGGGGTCTGCGCCGGCGAAATCCCGCTCGTCTTGACGCTCCAGACCCAGGATGGAGCGCGTTCGGAGCTCGATGACGCCCAGCTGCTGCGCCTCGATCCAGCCCAAGGCAGCAGGTCGACGCTGGACAACGTCGAGTCTGGAGATCGAAGCCTGTCGAGGGATGCCGCCTGGCAGATCGGGACCTGTATGGCGTCGAGCGTAACGCACTCATGGCACATGGGAGATGCCGACTGTGCAGGCATCCCGCGGGACGCTTCGCCGCACTCCCTCCTTTTCGAGGCGAGCCTCGCAGCGGGCGAGAACCTCGCCACCGCGTCGTTCGTCCACGCGTTCGACGGATACTCCAACGCGTCCTTCACGGACAGCGTCCACTTCGAGATCGACCACGATCTCGACGGCCTCTACGACCCGATCGCCTCGTGGAGGGACGGAGTCGCACCGACCACGATGAGCCCGACCGGCCCCTTCGACCTGTCCTCCTTCAACCAAGGCCGGGCGCCGACCGTGAGATTCCGCTTCCGCTTCCAGAGCGCCGCCCTGTGGGTCGGCCCGAACCAGGCCCCGGGCTGGAACGTAGACGATTTCCGCGTCGGTGTGAGCATATTTGCGGCCTGCGACGCGAACTCGAAGCGGCCTCCCGGCGATGTCGGCGACACGTTGTTCGCCGGCACCTCCTCGACGGATCTCATCCTTTCCTGGAGCACCGTCCCTGACGCTGCCGGCTATCGCGTGTTGAGATCCCTGACGCCCGACCTGTCGGCGCCCGACGTCTTCTCGACCACCGATCCCACCTTCGGCGATACCGGGACCCTCCAAGATCCCCGGAGCTTCTTCTACAAGGTATTCGCTCTCAGCGGCTGCGGCGTGGCGTCGGCGGACTGACCAGCCTGCTGGTCCAATTGTGGCTGGGTCGGCGAGAATGACGCGCTCTCAGGCGCGGCGGGCGACAAGGATCGGAGCGGTTCCCAGGACCAGCCCGAGGGTCATCCCGGCGAGGCCGACGAGACCGAAGACCACACAGCCGACCGAGCCGGCGATTCCGGCGATGAGTGAGGCGGTGACGAAGGGGACTCCGCGCCCCTCCGCGGGACGGGGCGCGAGCAGACCGAGGGCGACCCCCCCGATTACTCCGCCGGCGCCGCAAACCGCCGGGAAGAGCAGACAGCGGCCGGCCACGCAGATGTGGCCGCTCGCCTGTGCCAGGATCGGCAGGAGAAGGGGTGCGAAGCCCGCCAGCAGTCCGGGGCGCACGCCCCGGCGGTACTCCCGGCCGCGCCACAGGCAGAAGGTGACGACGGCGATCAGGCAGACGCCGCTCGGGACCGAGCCGGCCGCATCGCCGCGGCACAGAACGGCGGTCCCCAAGATCGGCAGCAGGAGAAGCGCGCGGCGCACGGCGGCGCGGAGACGCCCAAGCTCGTAGGCGCGACGGGCGTGCGCCATCAGGGCGTTGTCACGGTCGACCATCGGTCGTCCTCCAGACGGCGCGCAGTCGCGTCAGCGCCCGCTCGACCCTTTTCCGGAAACGCGCGCCCGGGACCGCCGGCCGCTCGCCGCGAGCGTAGAGACGGAGGGTCTCGGCATCCTCGCGGCGCAAATCGCCCAGGGCCCCTCGCATCAGCTCCTCCAGGTCGCACATCATGGCCGCCTCCTCCGGCGTCGGCCTGCGATCGCGCCTCCCTTCGAAGGCATCCGCCGGCGGGGGCTCCTCCCTTCGGCGCTGCTGCCGGCGCCGCGCCGTCCTGATCTCGAAGGCGGTGATCCCCAGCGCCCAGGCGAGCGCGCTCCGACCCGGCTCGAATTCAGATGCACGGGAGAAGATCTTCACGAGGGCGTCCTGGGCCGCGTCGTCCGCTTCCTCCGGCCGAAGGTGCCGGGCTGCGAAACGGCGCAAAATCGGCCACAGGGTCGCGAAGACCGGATGGAAGGCAGCGCGGTCGCCGTCGGCGAGCCGCTCCATCTGGTGCTGCAGTTCGGAGCAGGTGGCGCCATCCATCCGGTCTTCGGTCGGGCGCTGTCCCGATCAGGGACAACAAAGCGGACAGCAGCAACGGGCAGCGGCGACCTGCTCCGCCGCCCAGGCGACGGCCGGAACCGCCAGCACGGCGAGGGCGGGCCACAGGCCTTTCAGCAACCAGCTCACTCGTCTCACCCCCCTTCCCTCCAGCCACGAGGTCTCGAGAAGGGTAGGCGCGAACGGACCCGGGTGTGACAGTGTTGAAGCTCCTCCGGCCCTCAGGGCGGTCCACGACGATCTTGGAGCCTCTGTGCCGGCCTGAGGGCGGTCACCTCCAGCCGGGCCTCGCCTCCCTCGAGCCAGCGGCCCTCTAACTCGACCACCTTCCCGATGTACGTCTCGAGTACGGTCTGCGTCGGGGCGTCGGATCCTCCGGCCACTAGGCCCAGGGTTCGGGGCGTCGCCATCCCGTCCAGCTCGACGAGCAAGTGCGTTTCCCGCTTCACCAGCTTGCCGGTCACCGTGAATCGGACGGCCTCGGGAACGGGAGTGAATCCGGCGTCCCTGATCGACTCGAGCATGCGCGCGGGCTCGACCCAGGCGCCCGCCTTCAACCTGACTCGCAACATCGGTGGATTGAGAACCAATTTCACCTCGGCAACGCCATCCTGGCGTTTCAGCCCCTTGATGAGGCTGTAGCCTCAAGTCGCTCAGGTCGCTCCCTTGACCGACAGTCGGACGTCGCGCACGTCGGCACGGGCGGCAGAGGCGCCCGGATGACAGACCAGCACGAGCCCGATCCAGGCCGCCACAGTCCACGGGGTTCGCTTCATGATTCAGTTCCTCCTTTCCAACGACCTAAAAAAACATCTCCCAGCCACCACGGATCTCATAGCGGAAGTCGGTCTCCGCCTCGTTGCCCCGCTTGAGAAACGGGGCCAGGATCCCGACGCGGATCTGACTGCGCCCCTTGGTTAAGATCGGCGTCAGGTGCACTGCCGCGACACGGTGATCGTTGTCGGCCCCGCCGCCGTCCTCGAGCCGATCGCTGCCCACCA
This sequence comes from Candidatus Polarisedimenticolia bacterium, assembly GCA_044868745.1. Lineage (GTDB taxonomy): Bacteria > Acidobacteriota > Polarisedimenticolia > Gp22-AA2 > Gp22-AA2 > JBIOWS01. The sequence goes on along the minus strand of JBIOWS010000285.1, from coordinate 2,653 downwards.
GATCGGCGTGCACGCCGAGCGCCAGATTGATCCCGAGTTCCTCGGCCATGTTCGGCCGCACCATCCACCACCCGTAGGCCGCATCCACCTCCACGGTGTCGCCCCGGCGGAAATCGCCCCCCAGGTCGCGTGTCCAGACGGCACTTGTCCAGAAGGTGTCGCGCAGCGTCTCGCGGTCGAACGCGTAACCGAGCAGGAATCCCTGGCGGCCGCTCCCCGGTTGGCCGGCCGGCTCCAGCCGCGCGCCCTCGGGCGCGGTCCGGTCGTCGGCTCCGGTGGGCAGCTTCCAGCCGACGATCGCCGTCTGGCTGCGCTGCAGGCCCGTGGCCTGCACCAGATGGAACCGGTACTTCGCCTCCAGCAGCAGGTCGCCGACGCCGGAGATGGTCCCCTTTTCAACCTGCCCCGCGAGGTTCGTGCCGATCTCCGTACGCGTCACCGGGATCCGCAACCGGACGTTGACGAAGCGGTTGATCCCGTACTGCATGCCGAATTCCTGGTCGAACGATTCCGTGCGCTCCCCTCCGGGGTCGGAGGCGCTTCCCTTGCGCAGGAAGCCGATCCGAATCTCCGGGTGGTAAACGCCCGGCCCGAATATCGTCGGAGTCTCGCCCCACAGCGGCTCGTGCGCCGAGGTCGGACGTGCGAGGAAGAACGACAGGAGCGAGGCCAGGGCTACGGACGTCAGCCCCGAGATCCGGGCATGGCCTGTCATCGGGCCCTGACACGGGAGACCGGCCCCAGCACCTTTCCGATCGCCGCTTCGATCTCCTTCTCTTCTCCCCTGAGGTATCCCTTGTTCACGTAGCGCACCACTCCTTCTGCGTCCAGGAGGACCGATGTCGGGTGAGCCTGGAGGAGGTAACGGTCGCCGATCTTCCCGCCCGGATCGAGAACGATCGGATAGGTGACGCGCGTCTCCTTCTGGAACCGGCGGACCAGGTCGAGCGGCGGGTCCATTCCAGTGACCCCGACAATTCTCAGCCCGCGACCGAGGTAACGCCGATGCAGCTTCTCCAGCTCGGGCATCTCGATGGCGCAGGGCGGGCAGGTCGGCGACCAGAAGTTCAGGAGCACCGGGTGGCCGCGCAGATCGGTCAGCGACAGCGTCCCTCCCCCGAGACGCTGCGCGCTGAAGTCGGGTGCCGGGCTTCCAATCTGGAGCTCCGCCGGCCCCGGTGCTGCCGCCAGGATCAGCGCCGCCAGGGTGATCGCGGCGATCGCAGTCATTCTTTCGAGGTGCAGAGTGCGTCGCATCATTCGTCCTTTGGGCTACGACTCAACGGGCCAGGATTCGATCGGACCGGTTGCTGAGGTGTAAGGGGAGTATCGTCAGCAGGCAGGCGGGGCACGGGGAGAGCTGATCTCAGGCTGGTTCTCGGACCGTGCGGCCAGGAGCGCCGGGGGAGACGAGCCGACTGGCGCAAGGTCCGGCCGGCTCATCGGATCGGAAGGGACGTCGGCGAGTAGCGTCACGCTTCGGTCTGGATCGGGTGCCAGTATCGCCTGCTCAACCTTGCCGAGCAGGAGCCCAGGGCATTGGCAGGTGAGCGGGGCGCGCCGCGGCATCCTCTGCCCGGACGTTGGCCGAGTTTTGCAGCAGTTTTCCCCGCAGCACCGGGCCGACATGCCGCCTTGTCCGCAGGAGGCTCCCGGGTCGCAGATGGCTGGAAGAACGCTGGCCAGACACGCAACCGCCGTGGTCACAAAAGCCAGCATCAGACCCAGGGCTCGTCGACGCATTGGGAATAGGATACATCGCAAATTCGACGACAGCCAGCATGTAACCGAGCAGGGCTTCGTCACGATGAATGCCCGATCGCGAGATTGATCTCGAAAGGCAACGTCATTCCATCCTCTTTCGCGTAAGACCGCAACGAGGCCGCGACCTCCCCGATCAATGCCGCACGCGCCCTGACATCCATCGCCGCGGCCATGGCCGCGAGTGAGGTCCCTGCGAGGTGACGGGGAATGAGGTTTTCCGGGATGGGCAGGTGGAGGGACTTGACGACGAGCCGGGTCTCGACGCCAGCGAACCCAGCGCCCGTCATGAGTGATTGCAGTTCGGCGGGGTCCCAGAGCACGAACGAGCTCCGCGTCCGCGTGGCGGCCTCGGTCCCCAGGTGGCGTTCGATCGCCTCCGCAAGAGAATCGAAGTACGGATTGCGATCGATTCTGCTCCAGACCGCCACTCCGACCCGTCCCTGTGGCGTGAGCACGCGACGAATCTCCCTCAAAGCGGCGAGGCGATCGGGGAAGAATTGCAGACCCTGCTGGCAAAACGCCACATCGAAACGGGGGCTCGGATATGGCAGGTGTGCGGCATCCCCCTCCTGCCACTCAATCGGCACACTCGTGCTTCCAGCGACCTTCCTTGCCACCTCCAGCATCGGCGGATGGATGTCCAGCCCCGTGACCTGTCCGTCAGCCCCTACGCGCCCGGCAGCGACGCGCGCGACGAGGCCCGTTCCGCATGCCACGTCCAGCACTCGCTCTCCAGTCCTCAGCTCCACCGCCTCGACGAGATCGGACACCCACGGGCTCAAGAGGAGAGCGGCGGCGCAGCGTTCGTACTCGATCGCCGCTTCGCGGTCCCGTCGCCAGATCTCCGCGTGTCGTGATGCGGGCCTCCTCGAAGGTGGGGGCACTTCTC
>JBIOWS010000284.1:0-3704 GCA_044868745.1 Candidatus Polarisedimenticolia bacterium | reverse complement strand
ACTTCGGCGCGGGGAACGGTGTCCGCGACCAGGAGCAGACCCTGGTGTTCGACGATTCCTTTAACCGAGGACTGATTCAGGCCGGGTTGACGGTCATCGGGCCCAAGTTCAGTCGCGTCTTCGATCGCCCCGACTCGTCGTTTTCCACGAAATACAAGCATACGTTCGAGCCGCAGGTCAGGTACGCCTACCGTTCGGAGGTCGCGGATCCGGACCACGTGATCCAGTTCGACGAGATCGACGCCATCAGCGGGAACACCAACAGACTGACGTACGCCCTGGTGACGAGGCTGTTCGCCAAGAGGCCTGCGGAGGGGATCGGAGAGATCGGCGGGGTGTTCTCCGGGCCGGGGCCCGGGTCGAGTTACGTCGGAGGAGGGACGGACCCCTACGCCGAGGCGCGCGAGGCGATCCGCCGTGAGCGAGAGAGCAAGAAGCCGTCGGAGGAGGGGTCGGCGGCCGGGGAAGCGGCGCCGGAGAATCGCACGCAACTCAGCACGGTCGAGGTGGCGACGCTCGAAGTCAGCCAGGACTACTCCTTCCTGGGACCACTCAGCAGCTCGACCGCGCTCGGCGATTCCGGCCGTCCGGTCGCGCGGCAGGTGTCGCCGATCCACACCACCCTGCGACTCAACCCCTCCATCCGCACCAGCCTGGATCTGCGAACGTCCTACGACGTCCTGTTTCGACAGATCCGAGAAGCGAGCCTGAGCGCGAACCTCAGGAGTACGCGCCGAGGGTTTCTGGACGTGACCTGGTCCATGGTCCGGGATCTGGAAGGGAAGGCGCTCCAGGAGCAGGGCTTGGCGTCCGTCGAGGCGTTCGACCGCAGCCAGATCGGGCTCCTCGGAGAGACCAACCTGCTCAACCGGCGCATCCTGCTCGGAATGCAGACGAACTACGAGCTCGGGGATGTCCGCCCCGGGGAGCCTCGCCTGCGCGATCAACGTTACAAGTTCGGCTACAACACGCAATGCTGCGGACTGCAATTCGAGTTCCTGAACCGCAATTTCTTCGGCACGAGCCAGCGCGAATTCCGCTTCCTGATCAACCTCAAGGGGGTGGGGAACGTCATCGACTTCCAATCGGGTTCCGCAGGCGCCCTGCCCGGGACGTTCCCGATAGGCCTGCAGTGACGCGAGACCGGTCGATCGTGCCCCTGATCCTCGGAGCGGGAGGAATGCTCGGGAGGGCGTTGACGCTCGTTTTGGAGGAGGCGTTCCCGTGCACGATCTCGGCGACCCGCGCCGAAATCGACGTGACCGACCGCTCTCGCGTGGAGGCCGAAGTGGAGCGCTTGCGGCCGGGCGTCCTGATCAATTGCGCGGCTCTGGGCGACCCGGGTGCGTGCGAGGAGGATCCTCTCCTGGCCCTGCGGGTCAACGCCGAGGGGGCCGAGAACGCCGCTCGGGCCGCTGCCGCTGGCGGCTGCCGCCTGGTCCACCTCAGCACGGCGCTCGTTTTCGACGGGCACAGCCGGACCCCCTACAAGGAGAGCGATCCGGCCGACCCGCCCGCAGTCTGCGGGCGCACCAGGCTCGAAGGGGAGCGGCGCGTCGCCGCCGTGGCGCCGGATCATCTCATCGTCAGGACTTCGTGGCTGTTCGGCGAGGGCTGTGCCGCTCTGACGGAAAACGGCCGCGAGAGGGCGCGGGCCGGAGGGAACCTCGGCATCTCGGGAGATGAGCTCGGGTCGCCGACCAGCGCCACTGATCTCGCCGAGGCCGTGCTGAACCTGCTCTCTGTGAGCTACTCCGGCGTGGTCCATTTCGCGAACTCCGGGGTCTGCTCGCGCCGCGTCCTGGGGAGGGCGATTCTCGAGGCGGTCGGTGACGGGAGGATGGGAATTGAACCGTGCGCCGCGGCCGGCCCCGGGACGGCCGCCGTTCGGTCTGCCAATGTGGCGCTGGATAGCACGCTCTACTCGCGCCTGACGGGGGTCACCCCAAGATCGTGGCGGACGGCTCTGGGAGACTTCCTTCGCGCCGGGGCCGAAGCGGCGGGCGCATGAGGGTTCTGGTGACGGGAGCCACAGGCTATCTCGGTATCCACGTCGCCTCCCAGATCGCCGCTGCCGGGCACACCGTGCTGGCTCTGGCTCGCGCCGGTCGCGAAGCCAGCGTCCCGCCGGCCTGTCGCCCGGTCACCGGAGACGTTCTGGACGCGGCATCGGTCAGGCGCGCCCTCGCCGGCTGCGACGCGCTGGTCCATCTGGCGGCGCTGGTCCGGATGTGGACCCGCGACGCGCGCGATTTCGACAGGGTGAACGTCGAAGGCTTATCCGCCACGCTACGGGCCGCCCAGGAGGCCGGCGTCGATCGTATCCTCTACACCTCCACCATCGTCGCCCTCGGTCCGACCGATGGACAGGTCCGGGACGAATCGTACGAGAGGACCGATTTCGGATTCCACACCGACTATGAGCGCAGCAAGTGGATCGCCGAGCGCCTGGTCCGCGAGAAGGCGGCCGCAGGATGGCCGGTGGTGTGTGTCTACCCGGGGGTCATCTACGGCCCAGGGTCGGCGACCCAGGGGAACCTGCTCGGAGGCACCCTGCGGACCTACCTGGCGGGCCGCCTGAGGAGCCGGCTCGGGCGCGGCGACCTGAGAATCTGCTATGCCTACGTCGAGGACGTCGCCAGGGGTCACGTGCTGGCGCTCGAGAAAGGCAGAACGGGACGCGGGTACGTTCTCGGCGGGGAGAACGCCACGCAGGACGAGCTGTTCGCCGCGCTGCGCGATCTCACCGGGATCCGGCCGCCGCGACTGAGGGTTCCCTACTGGACGGCGGAGACCGTGGGCTTCATCCTGCGGGGGCTGGCGAGGTTAACGGGAATCCCTCCGCTGCTGACGGACGGCGTGGCGGCTACGTTCCGCCGCGAGTGGGCCTACACCAGCGACAGGGCCGTGCACGAGCTCGGCTATCGGGTCACACCGCTGCGGGAGGGCCTGCGGCTGACGATCCAGGCGCTGCGGCAGCCGTCCGTGCTTACCGCCGGATCGTCCTGAGGCGGTGATGGGAGAGCGGGGCGAGACGATCCGCAAAGCCGTACACCTGGGGGCGGGAGGGTTGGCGTTCGCGCTCAAGTACCTGACCCCGCTGCAGGCGGCCTCCGGCGCCGTGGCGGCGATCGCCTTCAATCTCTTCGTGCTCCCGAGAATCGGCGGCAAGGCGATCTTCAGAGAAGGCGAGCGCCGCGTCTTCTGGCGATCGGGGGTCCTGCTCTACCCGACGGCGGTTCTTGTCCTGGTCGGTCTGTTCCACGACAGGATGGAAGCGGCCGCAGCGGGCTGGGCGATCATGGCGGGGGGGGACTCCGCCGCTGCAGTGGCGGGGCGGCGCTTCGGCCGACGGCCCCTGGCCTGGAACGGCTCCAAGACGGTCGAGGGCACGATCGCTTTTCTGGCGGGTGCTTCCATCCTCTCCTGGGCGATCCTGATCTGGATGGGGCTCGGGCCCGTACGGGCCGCGCTCCTGGCTGGCGCCGCCTCCCTGTTCGGCGCGTTCATCGAGTCGCTGCCGTGGAAGCTCAACGATAATCTGACCGTCCCGATACTCTCCGGTCTCTTCCTGAGGGGCCTGCTCGAGGTCGATGCCGCAGCACTTCAGGAGTCGGCCCCGCACCTTCGTCATGCTTTCCTCGTGGGCGCAGCAGTGAATCTGGCCCTGGCGGTGCTGTTCCGAAGGTCGCGGGCGGTCGACG
>JBIOWS010000283.1:0-3423 GCA_044868745.1 Candidatus Polarisedimenticolia bacterium | reverse complement strand
GCCGAGAAGCTTGGTGATGATGTCCTTTGCCTTGCGGTCCATCTTCTCGGAGAGCTCTTTGATGGTCACCCCTTCGGTGATGGTGATCTCCGTCAAGACCTCGGGAACCGGCGGGGGCGGAGGGGCGGCTGCCGGGGTGGGCTGGGAGCCGGAGATTCAGTTCTGCGGATGGGTGCGATCCCCTGAGCCTGGCGCGGGGGCATCGCCGCGACGGGGCGCCTCACCACCTGACCGGGGACGACCTGGCGAAGGTGGGGTGCCGCACCAGGGCTCGGTCGCGCACCCACGGGGGGCTTCTGGCCCGGGGCAGAGGGGGAGACAACCGCCGGCGCCCTGGAGTGAGCCGCCCCGGTGCTCGGTGGCCTGGCGGCGGACACGGCGGGCTTTGGGCCGGATCCCGGTGCGGTTCCGGTCGGGCGCAGCGTTGGAGTGGAGGCTACGCGTGGTGCGCCGACACCCGACGTCGTCCTGACCGCCGTCGGGCGAAGCCCGGTCGTCCCAGGCTGGCGCGGGATGGTCCCCCCCGTCGCCGGCTTGAATCCCGGCGCAACTGGGCGGTTCGGGACAGCGGGGGGCATACTCCCGCGAGGCTGTGGCGTCGCTGGGCGTGGGGGGAGACCGGGCGCTCGCGTCGCGCCCGGCGGGGCGGTTGAGGACGGGCCGGAAGCGGGCCCGGTTTTCTGGGCGGTTGCGGGCTTCGGGGGGACAGCTGGGTGAGCTGGCTTTGTTCCCGCGGCCGCAGTCGGCAGTGGCTGCCTGGTCGGCGTCGGCTGCGCAGGGGCCTTTGCGGTTGTCTTCGTCGGGGCCACGACGCGGTGGGAGGCGCCCGTGGGAGCCGTGGCGCGGGCAGACCCTTTCTTCGCGGGCAAGCCCCCCTCCTGTTCAACAGCCGGCTCGGAGCGAAGCCGGGCAGCCGTCTCCTCGTCCACCGTGCTCAAGTTGGTCTTGACGTCAGCGCCGAGCCGCCGCAGTCGAGTCATAGCCTCGGACACCTTGATGTTGAGCTGCTTGGCGAGCACTCCCACGCGGATCCTCGCCATCTAACTGTCCTCCCTGTGCTCACCGGCCGCCCCGTCCGTGGGTTGGGGGTCGGGTGACGCAACCGCTTCGTCCTCGGTCCCCGGAGGGTTGGAATCCTCAGTGGATTCCCCCTGCAGGCTTGCAGTCTCCTCCGGCGGGGGCTCGCTCTCCGGATCGGTGGTCTCCTCGTACGTTGCCTCCCCCTCTCCGGCAACCTCCCCCGGCTCCGGGGTAGCCTCGGCTTCCTCTGCCTGCCGGGCCTCCTCTGCCTGCCGGGCCTCCTCCTCCAGACGCACCGCCTCTGCGGCGGCTTCCTGTTCCGCCTGGAGCCGTTCGGCCTCCTCGCGCTCCGCCCGGGCCTGCAGGCCTGACTCGGCGGCGGCGACAATCTTCTCCGCCGTCTTCGGACCGATTCCGTGGATCCGCGTCAACCCATCGACTTGGGCTGCGACAATCGCGTCCAGGTTTTTGATGCCGCCTTCGATGAGCCTCTGCACGGTCTTCTCGCCGATTCCTGCAAGACTTTCCATCTCGCGGTTGTCGCGGGCCATCCGTTCCATCTCGGCTTCGACTTCCTTCTTCTTCTCCTGTTCGCTCTTGATGTCGATTTTCCACCCCGCCAGTCTGGAGGCGAGCCGGACGTTCTGCCCCTTCTTGCCGATGGCCAGGGAGAGCTGCTCGTCGTCTACCACAACCTCCAGCCCCTTGTTCTCCGCGTCGGTCAGCTGGACGCGGTTGATCTTGGCGGGATTCAGGGCGTTGGTGACGAACGTGCTGATGTCGTCGGAGTACTGCACAATGTCGATCTTTTCGCCGCGCAGCTCGCGGATGATCGACTGGACGCGCGAACCCTTCATCCCGACGCAGGCGCCCACTGGGTCGACGTCCCGATCCTTCGAGCGCACCGCCACCTTGGCCCGGTCTCCCGGGTCGTGGACCGCCCGCTCGATGATCACCGTCCCGTCGTAGATCTCGGGGACCTCCATCTCGAAGAGCTTCATCAGCAGTCGCTCGTCAGTGCGCGAGATGATCACTTGTGGTCCCTTGGCGTTTCGATCCACGTCCACGATCACCGCGCGCATCCGATCACCCTGACTGTAGCGCTCTGCCTTGGACTGCTCCTTCTTCGGCAGCACGGCCTCCGTGCGGCCCAAATCGACGATGATGTTGCCGCGCTCGAAGCGCTTGACCACCCCGTTGATGAGCTCTCCGGCGCGCCCGACGTATTCGCGGTAGATATTGTCACGCTCCGCCTCGCGCACCTTCTGGAAGATGATCTGCTTGGCGGCCTGGGCCGCGATTCGTCCGAGGTGCATCAGCTCTTCGCGCGGCTTCATGATCTCCACGATCCCGTCCTCGTTGGCCGGCAGGGAGAGATCCTCGGCCTCGTCAGGGCTGATCTCCAGATCGGGATTCGTCACTTCCTCCACGACCTTCTTCCGTGCGAACACGGCGAGCGAGCCGCTTTCACGGTCGAAGCGGGCACCCAGGTCCTCCTTGGTCCGGAAGTACTTCTTCGCTGCGGCGGCGTAGGCATCCTCGACCGCCTGAATGATGACTTCGACCTCGATCCCCTTCTCGCGCCCGACCTGCTCGATCGCCTGAAAGATCTCGTTGCTCATGACTGTCGTCCTCTCGTCCGGGTACCTGCCCCGGGCAATGGGACCTCCACCTCGAGCCTGGCCTTGGACACCTGATCCCTGGGGATCGCGACCTCCGCCCCACCATCGAGCCTCAGGCGCACGGCCCCGTCGACGATCCCCTCCAAGCGCCCGAGGAAGTGACGTCGACCGTCGATGAGGACGTGGGTCGACAGGCGGACCCGGCGCCCGGCGAATTTTAGGTAATCGCTCTCGGTGATCAGCGGTCGGTCGAGTCCGGGAGAGGAAACCTCCAGGGTGTAGCGATGCGGGATGGGGTCCTCGACGTCCAGTTGGGCCGAGAGCTGGCGGCTGATCCGGGCGCAATCGTCCAGGTTAACCCCCCCCTCTTTGTCGATATAGAGGCGCAGAACCCATCCTCCCGGCTGACGTTGCATCTCGAGGTGGACCAATTCCATCTTGGCAAACTCCAGGATTCCCTTCGCCATCTCTCTGACCCGATCCAGGAATGCTGTCTCCATGCGGATCGACCCTCACGCAGCGCTCCCGGGCTCTCCGCCGCCCCATCCCTAAAATAAAAAAGTGGGCGAACCGCTAGCCCACTGAGGCTCATCTCGGAACTCATCATATTATACGGAGCGCGCGCTTATCAAGGGGGAAAATCGGACTGCCGGGCTGAGGTATCCCCAGTTTCCGGGGACGCCTCAGCGGCGTCAAGCCAGCACCACGGCGGGTCGTAACAACCGCACGCAGCTCGTCAGTCGCCTGCGATAATCCTCCCAGCACATCTGCCCCAGCGTCA
>JBIOWS010000282.1:0-2845 GCA_044868745.1 Candidatus Polarisedimenticolia bacterium | reverse complement strand
ATGTTGTAGAGCGGCGTCACGCATCCCTCCGCCGGTCGGTGCCGTGCGGCAACGTAGGCTGGTCGGCCGGATAACGGGGCCGGTTGTCCCCGATCGTCGCGAACCGGGTCAGGCGGTGCTGCTCGCTCCTCTGGTCGCCGAGCAGGTGGATCGTGGCGATCCCCCGGGCCACGAGAGCGTCGGAGATGAGCGAGCGATGGCATCGCCACCAGACCGCCTCGGCGCACATAATCACCGTCCGGCCGGTCCCGGACAGGTCGAAGAGCTCCCGGAGGCCGGTCTCGAATTCATCTGTCTCCATGTAGTCGGCGAAGCCTCTGAAACCTCGGTTCCGCCAGGCGAGATTGCGCGAATCGGCGCGCGGCTTGCGGAGGCCTCCAAGGCGGAGGAGGTGCGCGTAGCGCACTCCGGCCTCGCGGAGCGACGCCTCGAGCGCCTCGGCGTTGAACTGCGGATTGTGGCGAGATCCTGGAAGCGTCCGGACGTCCGCCAGGCTCTCGATCCCGTGACCTTCCAGGATTCGCAGGAACGCCTCGATCGTCCGGTTGGAGTGCCCGACAGTGTATATCCGCATCGCAACCGAAGGACCAGGGGGATAAGGGCGGTGATCCCTTATCCCCCTGTCGTGTCGTCGAGGGCCCGCTCGACGCGCTGAGCCGCGCTCCCGGGCAGGCCTACTAGTTCTGCTGGGGCTGCTCCGCGGGAGGGGCGGCCGCATCCGGCGGCGCCGACCCCTCGGTGGGAGCGGCCTGATCGGTCGGAGCCGGAGCTTGCGTGGTCTCGTTGGTTGTGGTGGTCCCGCCGGTCGGGGTGGTCTCCTGCCTCGGCTGCGTCCCGCACGCGACGGCGATGAAGACGATCAAGACTGCCGCACACCCTGCAACGACCTTGATGAAGTTCCTTGCCATCCCTGTGCTCACCTCCCTCCCGAATAAGTTGTCCAGAAACGGGCGTGATGGTAGGTGATACCGCCGCCGCTGTCAAACGGCGGCGCGTCGAACCGGGCTCAGGACACGGCTTCAACGATGACCGGATCGAGCGTTGGAAAGGAATTCATGTACTCTCGCCTCTCGGCGCGCAGCCGCTCGACGATCTGGCGGTACTCGCCGGTCCGGCCCTGGCGATCGTAGAGAGCCCGAGGGCGCAACACCAGCTCGTCATCGCCCTCGATCCCGGCGACGCTGCCGGCGACCTCGTAACCGAAGTCGGGATCTCGATCCCAGCGGATGGTCCCCTCGGCGATCCCCTTGACGATCGCGCTGCTGTGTTTGATCTTGATCTTCAGGCCGCGGGCTTCCTCGTCGCCGCCTCCGACGCGGCCCGTGTTCATCAGGAAGACCTCCATGGGGCTGTTGCGGAGGATCTCCAGGAAGCGGTTCCCCTGCAGGCTGTGCTCGAGAGGGAAGAACGGGTTGGTGCCCGGGATGCGCAGGAAACGGCCGGCCTCCTCGGGCCCTCCGGCGCTCGTTCCCCTCGTCTCTCCGAGCATGAAGTAGGCCGCCGCCTGCGGCCCGTGCAGCCGGGCGACGGCGGGGATGACGTTCTCGTTGCGGTTCAAGATGAGCAGGATGTCCGCCTTGCGGATGCTGCGGGCGTCCCCGGCTCCCTCGATGTCGGCCATCTTGAAAACCGCACGGCCGTTCTGAGTGTAGGACGTGTCGAAGAAATCGAGCCCGCCGTTTTTCTGGGAGACGTTCTCGAGATAGCTGGTCGGCTTCAAGACCGCCCTGTAGATCGCCGGCTCGGTCTCCTCGGCGAGGCCGAAGGTCTTCGCGAAGCAACCGTTCTCGGTCGCGTAGATTCCTCCGTCGGGCATCACGGCCAGGAAATCGTCCTGCACGGGGCGCGAGTCGTTCTGGCGCGTGAAGGTGGTGGTCGTCTTCCCGGTCCCCGACAGCCCGATGATCAGCGCCACGCGATCACGGCCGCCGACGGGGATGATCTTGCAGCCGGCGTGCATCGCGAGCCCCCCGCGATCGAACACCAGCTTGTTCCACATGCGCAGGCCCCCCTTCTTCGACTCGCCGAAGTAATCCGAATTGAAGACGCGCGTGATGCGACGCTCGAGATCGACCGCGATGAGGCGGTCGTTGGGGAACCCCTTGGCGGGCAGGTTCGGCGTATAGATGACCGTCACCTGAGGCTCGAAGGCGGAGCGATCGCGGTCCTCGAGCGGAAAGTACAGGATCTGCTGCATGGCGGCGATATTGGCGTTACCGGCCTCGAGGATCAGGCGGGCCGGCGTGCGGAACGACGGATCGTTGCCGATGTACCCGTCCACCACGAGCATCTCGCGCGACTGGATGTACTCCTCCTGGAGGCGCGCCATGCGCTCGCCGTCCTCGAGCGTCATCGTCAGGCCGCTGTGCCGTTGCGGATCGGCGGTGACGATGAACGTGGAGGCTTTGCTGCGCGCCACGACGCGCGTCTGGACGTTGACGTTCCCGTAGCGCGTCTTGGAGCAGTTCGGCATGCGCTCCGTCAGCGCGCGCAACTCCTCCGCCGACGGACGCGTCATGGTGTGGCGTGGCTTGACCGGCAGTACCATCCTGGTGGAAACGGCAGAACTCCTTTGCCTGGTGCGATTAGCGGCTTCACTCCCGCCCGCCGGCAGGTTCGCGAAACAGCCTGCCCGCGAGGCGCCCCAGTATACCCCCTGTGGATAAGCCTCATTTTCTACGCCGCGGACGACCTGATGTCAAGGCGAGATCCGGGGAGTGTAGAGAGTTCATGATCTGACCGCCTTTTGTAGCACGTGAGTTGGCCGCTCGCGGAGACGAGCCCGGTGGTATCCCCTGGTCTCGGGGAGGTGGCCATGGGGTACGCGGCCGAGGCCGTGGAGCGA
>JBIOWS010000281.1:0-5166 GCA_044868745.1 Candidatus Polarisedimenticolia bacterium | reverse complement strand
ATGGCATCAAAGGAGAGCTGCGCGAGCGCCTGTCGACCCTTGAGGGGCAGGGGAAACTCCTGGAGGCCCAGCGCCTGCACCAGCGGACCATGTTCGATCTGGAGATGATCAAGGAGGTCGGCTACTGCCAGGGGATCGAGAACTACTCGCGCCATCTGACCGGCCGCCGCCCCGGTGAACCTCCACCCAACCTCCTGGACTACCTTCCCGATGACCATTTGATGATCATCGACGAGAGTCACGTCAGCGTCCCGCAGCTGAACGGCATGTACTGGGGCGACCGCTCGCGCAAGGAGACCCTCGTGGAGTATGGCTTCCGGCTCCCCTCGGCGGTCGACAACCGCCCCCTGCAATTCGAGGAGTTCGAACAACGGGTCGGGCAGAGGATCTACGTGTCTGCGACGCCCGGTCCGTACGAGCTGGCGAAGAGCGGGGGCGAGGTGGTCGAACAGGTGATCCGCCCGACGGGCCTGACCGATCCGGAGATTCAGGTGCGGCCTGTGCGGAACCAGGTGGACGACCTGCTGGGGGAGATCCGCGCGCGGGTCGAGGCGGGGGAGCGGGTCTTGATCACCACCCTCACCAAGAGGATGGCGGAGGAGCTGAGCCGCTATTACCGCGAGCTCGGAGTGCGTGTGGAGTACCTGCACTCCGACATCGAGACGCTCGAGCGCGTGAAAATCCTCAGGAATCTGCGCCGGGGGGAGTTCGATGTCCTCGTCGGCGTCAACCTTCTGCGCGAAGGGCTCGATCTTCCCGAGGTGTCCCTGGTCGCCATCCTCGACGCCGACAAGGAAGGGTACCTGAGGAGCGCCGGATCGCTCATCCAGACCTGCGGCCGCGCGGCGCGCAACGTGCGCGGCAAGGTCCTGATGTACGCCGACGTCGTGACCGACTCGATGCGCACCGCGATCGAAGAGACTAACCGGCGGCGGGCCATCCAGGCCGACTACAACCGAAAGCACGGTATCACCCCGGAGACGATCGTCAAGGTGATCGACGAAGTCCTCGGAAGCGTCTACGAGGCCGATTACCTGAAGGTCCCCTTGGAGGCGTCGGGGAGGGAGGACGAGGCGCGCAGCCCGCAGGAGGTGGAGGCCGAGATCGGCCGGCTACAGTCTGAGATGCGAGCGGCGGCCGAGAAGTTGCGCTTCGAGGAAGCGGCCGCGCTTCGCGATCGCATCAAATATCTGCGGAAAATCCTGGTGATGGTGAGTGCCTAGCGATTGAGATCGATGGCCCTCGACCGCGCGAACCGCTCCCGCTTTGTCCTGTCGCCCGCCCTCCTCGTCCTCGCTATCGTCGTCCGCCTAATCGCGCTTTCGGACCCGCCCCCGATCGACATCGACGAGGCGCGGTACCTGGTCGCCGCGCATCATCTACGAACCGGCGTGGGTTACAGCGACTGGCGGGGGCCCGAAACCCACATCCACCCGCTGCATCCATGGTTGACCTCGATCCAGGGGGACGGGATCAAGACGCTCGAGAGACGAGGACGCCTGGTGACATTTTTTGCGTCCGTTCTCCTTCTCCTGCCGCTGGCGGTCCTGGCGCGCCGCCTGCAAGGCGAGGAGTGCGCCTCGATCCTTCTCCTGCTTGCCGCCACCCATCCCGGGTTAGTCGGCGCGGCGGCCACGCCGCAACCCGAGAGTCTTTACGTCCTGCTGGTGGCTTCCGCCCTCTGTCTCATCTGGCCCGACCCGGAGGACGCCCTTTCCGCGTGGCGCTTTGGCGCGGCGGGCCTGCTCTTCGGCCTCTCCTACCTGGCGCGTCCGGAGGGTCTGCTCGTCGGCCTTCTCGCCGGGGGAATTGCCCTCCACCAGACTCGGGGTCGTGGCACACGGACCCTGGCCGACGCGGCACTCCTCCTGTCGGGGATTCTGCTCGCGGCGTCTCCCTACCTGTTGTTTCTGAGATGCGCCACGGGAGCTTGGGTGATTACCGGAAAGGTCACCGAGCTCTTCTTCGTCGGCCAGGCGATGTATGACGCGGGAGGGGCACCTCCATCACTCTCGTCATATCTCGATCTGATTGCCGAGTGGAAGGCGATCCTTCCGTATGTGGTGGCGCATCCTGGTATCGTCCTCCTGCGGGTGGGGCGAAATATCCTGCGCATTGCTGGCTGGATCGTGCCGAGAGCCCTCGGACCGGCCGGGATCGTGGGCGCCATCGCCTGCACCTCCCTGCAGCTGCCAAGGGGAGAGCTGCGAGGCCGGCTCCTGCTGGTCGGGTCGCCCTGTCTCACACTCGGCCTCATGCTACTCACGTTTGAGAACCGCAGAGTCATCGGATCCGTCCTGCCGTTCCTGCTGGTACTCGCTTCCAGCGGGCTGGCAGCACTGGCCGACAGACCGCTGCTTCGCAGGCGCATTCCGCGTGCTCCGGCGGCAGGGGTGCTTCTACTCCTGGTGACGGTCTGTTGGGCCCCGACGTTCGTGCGGGCCCGCGCACGCCCGTCCGCTTCCAACCGTGAGCTCGAAAGGCAAGCGGCGCAGCTGGCCCTCCAGCGAGCGGGGGAGCCCGGAGCCGTCGCCAGCAATAATCCGGTCCTGTCGTTCTATGCGGGTGATCCCCGCCTGTTCGGCCCGCCACGGCGCTACGAGCCGCTTCCCTGGGACGCATCCTGCTCCGACTTGGCGGCGATTCTGCGCGAGCGAGGAGCGCGGGTCGCCGTGCTGGACAGAGGAGACCTTGCCCGGTTCGCCGAGACGGAAGCGGAACACTGCCCTCTCGATCTGGCTTTTCGCCTGACCGATCCCGAGGGGGAACGGGTCATATCAATCCTGGTCCTGCGGCAGTGAGTCGCCCGCCGGCGAGTATCATGATGAAGAAGGAGTCGTGGCCATGGACGCCGAAAGGCCCGCGCTGCTGAAGCTCGACGACCTCCCGGATTGCCCCGGCGTGTACCTGTACCGGGATCGCGGCGGAAAAATTCTGTACATCGGCAAGGCGAGGTCGCTCAGGGGGCGCGTCCGCTCATATTTCCAGGGATCGGCCGCCGGACAGGGGCCGAAGACCGACGCCCTGCTGTCGGAGATCCATGATTTGGAATATATCGTCACGCAGACTGAGGTGGAGGCGCTGATCCTCGAGAACAATCTCATCAAAAAGGAAAAGCCGCGCTTCAACATTCGCCTGCGCGACGACAAGAGTTTCCCCTATCTCAAGATGTCGAGCACCGAACGCTTCCCCCGCGTCGTCCTGGTGCGGCGGGCGCGGCTGGACGGCAACGCCTATTTCGGTCCCTATCTGCCCGCCAGCGCGGCCCGCCGGACGATTCACATGGTGGCGCGCCACTTCAAGGTGGCCACCTGCTACGAGCACCTCGACGGCACGCGGCCGAGGCCATGCCTTCTGTATCAGCTCAACCAGTGCCTGGGGCCCTGCGCCGGTCTCGTGAAGGACGAGGAGTACCGGCAAGCGGTTCAGGACGCCAGGCTCTTCCTGGAAGGGAGGAGCAAGGATCTGCTGCGCAGCCTGAGGGAGAAGATGTCGCAGGCCTCCCGGGAGGAGCGCTTCGAGGCGGCGGCGCACTACCGCGACCTGGTGTCGACCGTCACGCGGATATCCAATCGCCAGAGCATTTCGTCGGTCGGCCTGGAGGAGCAGGATTATCTGGCGTTCTACCGGGAAGGGGAGGTCGCCTCGGTCCAACTGTTCCAGATGCGCCAGGGCCAGGTTCAGTCCCGCCGCGAGTTCTCGTTCGAGGGGGTCCGCGAACGGGATCAGGAGTTCCTGACCGCCTGCCTTACGCAGTACTACGAGAGCGTGGAGGACATCCCCGGTGCGATCTGCGTTCAGATGGAACCGGCCGGCCACGACGTTCTGGAGGAGTGGCTCTCCGGGAAGAAGGGAACCCGCGTCACCATACTGGTCCCTCGGCGCGGGGCAAGGCGCCGTTTCCTGGACACGGCGATAAGGAACGCGCGCCTCTCGTTCGAGGCGATGTTCCGCGCCCCGCACACGCACGGCGTGGAGGTCCTGGAGGCGCTGCAGGAGGCCCTCGGCCTCGACGAGCCGCCCCACCGGATCGACTGCTTCGATATCTCCCACATCCAGGGAAGCGACCAAGTCGCATCTCTCGTGGCCTGGGAAGGGGGGCGACCGAGGCGCTCCGAATACAGGCGCTTCCGCATCAGGACGGTGGCCGGGGCGGACGACTTCGCCGCCATGGCGGAGGTGGTCGGGCGGCGCTACGCTCGAATCCTGAGGGAGGGTAAGGAGCTGCCGGACCTCGTGTTGATCGACGGCGGCAGGGGACAGCTCTCCTCGGCCGCCGCGGTCCTCGAAGCTCTGGGGCTGGGCCATCTCCGGGTGGCAGCCCTGGCCAAGCGCGAGGAAGAAATCTTTCTCGATGGCCGCGACGGATCGATCCGCATCCCTCGCGACTCGCCGGTCCTGCACTTGGTGCAGAGGATCCGCGACGAGGCCCACCGCTTCGCGGTGACCTATCATCGCGAGGTGCGCCTGCGTCGGACCCTCACGAGCGAGCTCACCCGGATCGCGGGGGTGGGGCCGCGCCGGACGAGGCTCCTGCTCAGCCGCTTCGGTTCGGTTCAGGGGGTCCGGGAGGCCCCGCTGCGGGCCCTCGCGGAGTCGGTCGGCAAGAGCCTGGCGGAGCGTATCAAGGCTCATCTGGCCGGGGTCCCTGAGTAGCCCCTGTGCTATAGTCGCGCCCGCCGCCGATCGCCCCGCATGGCGGCTTCGCCGCGAGGGGAGATGTCGAAGAACGGTGCATCGTTCTGGTCGGGAGGCCCCGGTCATCTGCTGAAGGTTCTGCTCCTCCTCCTGGCGACCGCCGCGGGTGGAGCTTTTCTCCTTCTGTACACCGTCACACACCCGCCACGCGACCAGAGGGTGCTCGACCCAGCCGACCTGCTGCTCAGAACGGAGGACGTCACTTTCCAAGCAGGGGACGGGGTGCTGCTCTCCGGATGGCTCGTGAAGGGCCGTCCGGGATTTCCGGTCATCCTGTTCTGCCACGATTTGGGGAGTTCGCGCTCAAGCCTTCTGAGCTCCGCCGCATCGCTGAACCAGGCCGGCTACCCGCTGTTCCTGTTCGACTTTCGGGGACACGGCAAGAGCGGCGGGAAGGGGGCGCGCCTCGGGGTGGAGGAGAGGCTCGATGTCGTGGGGGCGATTGACTACCTCAAGACACGCAAGGAC
>JBIOWS010000280.1:0-4640 GCA_044868745.1 Candidatus Polarisedimenticolia bacterium | reverse complement strand
CGGAGACGTCCTTCTGGCGCTGACCTTCGCCTCCTCGGGCGTCGCCGGGCTCGTGCACGAGGTCTCCTGGTCCAGAGCTTTGGGGCAGTCGCTCGGCACCTCGCTGCTGTCGCTCACCGCCGTTCTGGTCTCCTTCCTGGGCGGTCTCGGCCTGGGGGCGGCCGTCGCCTCGCGCACCGCCGGCCGATCGGCGGCTCCGCTGCGGGCCTACGCCTGCCTGGAATTCGGCATCGCTTTTTACGGTGCGATCTCCCCTGTCATAGCGCAGTGCGTCACCTGGGTGGTGGAGGGGCTCGGACCGGCGTTGGCAGCCGGGCCTCCCCTTTCAGCACTGCGCTTCTCCCTGGCCCTGGCGGCGCTCGCTCCGATGACCGTGGCGATGGGGGCCACCTTCCCGTACCTCGTGCGCGAAGTGATCGGGCGGGGGTGGACCTCGGAGAGCGCCGTCTCCGTACTCTACGGAGCCAACACCCTCGGAGCGGCAGGCGGTGCACTCGTCGGTGCCTTCGCCTTGCTGCCGCTTCTCGGGACCCGCATGACGTTCGTTGCCGCGGCCGCGATCAACCTCCTCGCCGGATGCGCGGCCCTCGCTCTGCGCAGGCGTCCGGACAGCTCTGGAGGCGTTGCCCCCCGGGCCTCGGTGGCCCCATCGCCAGGGGGGGGCCCACGCTTGCAGTCGAGTCTCGTTCTGCTCGCCTGCGCGACCCTGTCGGGTGCGATCGGCTCCGCGCTCCAGGTCGGGTGGGTCCGCGTGACGGCGCTCGCATTCGGGTCCTCCGTGTACGCGCTCGGCCTGACGCTTTCCGCCTACATCCTCGGCCTCGGCCTCGGACCCCTGTGGATCCGACGGCGCCTCCTGCGCCCGGGATCGGCTGCCGGACTGGCGGCCGCGGCCCAGGGGGTGCTCGCCACGGCGTCCATCCTGATCCTTCCCGCCCTGGGGCTCCTCCCGGTCGCGGCCGTCTTCCTCTCCAGCCGGCTCGGAGCGGATCCGCCAGCGCTCATCACCTCACAGTTCGTGCTGATCGCAGGGCTGCTTCTCCTGCCGACTCTCGCCCAGGGTGCAACGTTACCGTGCCTGGCGATCAGCGCGCGCGATCTCGGGGGACGGGCCGACGGTGCCGCCGGCGCCGTGTACGCCGCTTCGACCTGGGGCTCGGTGGGAGGTTTTCTCCTGGCCGGCCTCGTCGGACTGCCGCGGCTCGGCACCCGCCGGGAGCTGCTCCTGGCCTCCGGCGCGGCGTGCGCCCTCTCCGTCCTGCTGCTCGTCGCCCGACCCCTTCTTTCGCCGGGAAGGCCTCTGCGCCGGCGCGCGCCGGCGCTCATGCTCTCGGCGTGCCTGCTCCTCGGCGCCCCCCTGCTCGCCGCGGCGCTTCCCGCCTGGGACCTCAATCTCCTGACGGCAGGCGGCTTCCTGTACGGGCCGATCTACCGCGCCGCCTTGGGGAGTCGGGGACAGGTGGGCGACGCCATGCGCCGGCGCGGGGCGATCCTTTTCCACCAGGAGGGGGCCGAAGGGCTGGTCACGGTCAGGCGCAGTCCAGCGGGGATCGTGTCGCTGCAGATCAACGGCAAGACGGAGGCCTCGACCGGCGGCGACATGGCCAACCAACTCCTCTCCGCCCACCTCCCCCTCCTGTTGCACCCTGACCCTTCGCAGGTCCTGGTCATCGGTCTCGCGAGCGGGATCACCCTCGGAGGCGTGGCGCGTCACCCGGTGCGGACGATCCGGGCGATCGAGATCGCCCCGGCCGTCGTGCATGCGGCGAGGCTGTTCGCGCATGAGAACGGAAGCGTTCTCGGTGACCCGCGGGTCGACATCGTCGTGGACGACGCCCGGGGCAACCTTCTGGCCCGGCAGACGCTCTACGACGTCATCACCTCGCAGCCGTCCAACCCCTGGGTGGTGGGAGTGCCCAACCTGTTCACTGTCGAATTCTACCGCCTCGTCCGATCGCGGCTCCGTCCCGCGGGCCTATTCTGCCAGTGGGTGCAGGCGTATCGCCTGCCGCCCGACGATTTCCGAGGGCTCGTCCGCTCCTTTCTGGAGGTCTTCCCGCAGGCCACGCTCTGGGAGGAATCGGCGGGCAGCGGCGATTACTACCTGATCGGAGGAGACCGCCCGATCCGGATCGATCCGGCGCGCCTGCGCGGAGTCAGGGCCTCCTCCTCCTGGGAGGACCTGCTCCGGGCAGGTATCGATGGGCCGGCCGACCTTCTGTCGCGCTACGTCTGCGGCCCGCGCGGACTGCTCGCCTTCTCGGCCGGGGCCAGGCGCCACACCGACGACGATCTCTACCTGGAGTGGAGGGCGCCTCTGGCCCTGTTCCGGGAGACACTGCGGGACCAGGTGGCCGCGATCCGCCGCTTCCGCGAGCCGGTCCTGGAGATCCTGCCCGAGAGCGTCGCGCGCAGGGAGACCGACCTTCTGGGGGCGCTACGCGATCGGATCCGGTTCCGCGACGCCCGCATCGACATTGTCCAGACTCTCAAGGATGCCGACCTGTGGAGCCTCCGGGATCCGTTCCTGGCGGCCGGCATCGAGTACATGCGCGGCGGTCAGTGGACCGACGCGATCGGTCCCTTGTCGCGGGCCGCGTCCGGTAACCCCGACAGCGGCACGGCGCACTTTCTCCTCGGAGAGGCGTACCGGGCCTCCGGGCTCGACGCGGCGGCATCGTCGCGTATCGCGAGGCGGTGCAGCACGAGCCCGGCCTCGCTCCGGCCTGGAACGCTCTGGGGCGGCAGCTCGCGGATCGAGGGCTTCTCGATCAAGCCCGGGTCTCCTTCGAGCGGGCGCTGTCGGTCGACCCGTCTCTGGCCGCGGCGCACAACAACCTGGGTACCGTACTGTTCCGGGCGGGACGGTGGGACGAGGCCGAGCGTTCCTTCCAGGAGGCTGTGCTCAGCGATCCCCTCCTGGCCGCCGCGCACGCGAATCTCGGCCTGGTCCTGAAGCGCCGGGGCGATCGGGCGGGCGCGCAGAGTCGGTATCGAGCCGCCCTGTCTCTCGATCCGCTCAACCTGGACGCCCGCTACAACCTGGCGGAGCTTCTCAAGGACCTCGGGCGCATCGAGGAGGCGCGCCGGGAGCTATCGGCAATCTTGAAAGTCGACCCCGGCGACAAAGATGCTCTGGCCGCGCTGGAGGAGATCGGCGCGGCGGACCGAAGATAGGAGCCTACCCGGCAGGGTCTACCCCCCGGCCGGGGAGGGTGAGCCCGCGGGAGCGCCGGGCGTGGGAGATGGCTTCGGCTCCGCTGCCTCTTTCCGGATCGCGTCCAGTTGAGACGAAATGCGGTCGAGAACCGATCCGTCGCAGTCGGCGATGGGGCGCCAGGCCATGTCGCGCACCTTGATGCGGCCGGACCGATCGCGGGAGCCGAACACGAGATGCTGCGACTGCGCCTCGCCGCCCGTCGTGTCGGGCTCCTCATTCAGGGTCAGATCGAGCGCCGGCCGGCGGGACAGGGAGGCACGCACCGCCTCGGTGGGCCGGTCTTCGAACGACTGCGCTTTCAGGTCGCCGAGGGCACGCAGCAAGGGGTCCACGGTGTCGCTCTTCACGGTCCCGGAGACGAGGCCGGAGGCGGTCCAGGAGCCGTCCTTCTGGCGGCTCAGGACGAGCGCCTCTCCTCCCCCGCGCGCGGCGGTCAGCTTCTCGATCCTATATTGCCCCACGCCCAGGACCTCCTTGCGCCTCAGGTCGAAGACCTTCGTCGTGACCTTCTCCCAGAAATCACCCGGGACTCTGAGGACCGGATCCCGCCCCACAGTGCGGGCGTAGCGCCCATCCCCGGCCTGCTGCCCGAACAGGACGGTCTTCTCAACGTCCCATCCCTCCTGAAGGATCGTCATCCGCGCGGTGGGCGGCTCGAGGCCGTAGCGACGCAGGTCGGCGCCGCCCGGCTTCTCCGTCACGAACTCCCGGGCCCGCAGGCGTTCGAACGCGTTCAGGAGGTCGGTGATCGTCGGCCCGTCGGCGGGGGCCTCGACCGGCTCCTGGATCTTCCAGCCATCCGTCGGCTTCTCCAGGCGCACCGTCTCCCGGCCGCGATCGATCCGGAGCCGGGTCACCTTCCACGGGTCGAAAGCCAGCAGTGACTTGTCGCGCAGACTCAGGAGGTCTTTCTTGGCGGCTTCGCCCAGCGAGGAGCTGACGACGGCCACGTCGTTCCCCTGCGGGAGGATCGCGAAGAAGGTGCCGCCGATCGGATTGCTGCCGCCCAGAAGAAGGGTTGGCGCCTCCGCCGCACCGTCGAGGTCGAGCGTCAGCCTGGCCCCGGGCGGGTCGAGACCGTAGGGCTTGAGATCGGTGACCGCCCCGAGGCGCCGCTCGATCCGGGCCGTCTCGAGGGAGGAGAGCAGACCCTCGACCCCGTCCTTGTCGGTCTCCGCGGCGAGGGGGGCGGTGATCCGCCAGTTCTCCCCCTGCTTCTCGAGACGGATCTCACCGTGCTCATTCTTGATCTGGATGGCCTTGAGGGCGGAGCGGGCGAACGGGATCGGACGCTCCTTCGCCTCGTCCTCCTTCTTCCTGGCCTCGGCTCCTCGGAACTCCCGGAAATAGACCCATCCGCCGAGGCCCACGAACAGGAGGATCGAGAGGATCGGTCCCAGGCGGCGCTTCACGTCCAACT
>JBIOWS010000279.1:0-2211 GCA_044868745.1 Candidatus Polarisedimenticolia bacterium | reverse complement strand
CGATAGCGATGAGTGCGGCTGACCTCAGGCGGGGGGACCTGCGCATCAAACCCTCCAGACAGAATGACAGCGTGTAGCGCCCGGACCCGGCGCACCTGGCCATTGCGCGGGCATTACCTCGCTGTCGTCCAGACCGTCACCTTTTCGGCTTGAGATACGTTCAACCACATGACTTGTCAACGGGTTTCTGGACCGGCCGATGGCGCGTCCGAAGGCCTCCGCAGCGCCTCGTATGCGTCGCACGGCCTGTCTTGGATACCCCTCCATGACGGGTGATTAATGAACGGCCAGAATCGCCGCAATTGCGCCTTCTCGCCCCTTTCCATTAACATGACCGGTGCATGTTCATGACGGTCGCCTGGACGGACGAGGGCGTCGTGATGCTGGACCAGCGCCGACTCCCAGAGCAGGAGATCTATCTCACCCTGCGCACCGCGGAGGAGGTGGCGGGAGCGATCCGTGACATGGTGATCAGGGGCGCACCGGCGATCGGTGTCGCGGCCGCCATGGGAATCGCCCTCGGCTTCGTACGCGCCGGGGATTGCGGGCCGGAGGAGCGCTCGGCGCGCCTGGAGTCCCTGGCGCGGCTGCTCGCCTCCACGCGGCCGACGGCGGTGAACCTGACCTGGGCCATCGGCAGGATGCGCCTGGCCTTCGAAGCCCACCGCGGCGAGGCGTTTCCGGCGCTCACCGCGGCGCTCCGTCAGGAGGCGCTCCTGGTGATGGAGGAGGACGTCCGGGGCAACCGGGCGATGGGGCGTCTGGGCGCCGAGCTCCTCCCCGAGACCTGCCGCGTCCTGACCCATTGCAACGCCGGTGCGCTGGCGACCGCCGGGTACGGCACGGCGCTCGGGGTCGTGCGCGCGGCGGTCGAGAGTGGCAAGAAGATCGCCGTGTTCGCCGATGAGACCCGCCCTTTCCTGCAGGGGGCGCGCCTGACGGCCTGGGAGCTGCACCGGGACGGCATCCCGGTCACCGTCCTGACCGATGGCATGGCCGGCCACCTCTTCCAGCGGCAGGAGATTGACGTCTGTCTGGTCGGCGCCGATCGGATCGCCGCCAACGGCGATGTGGCCAACAAGATCGGCACGTACCAGGTGGCGGTCCTGGCGCGCGAGCACCGCGTCCCCTTCTACGTGGCGGCGCCGACTTCGACCATCGACCTGAGCCTGCCCACGGGGGCGGAGATCCCGATCGAGCAGCGCGGCGCGGCGGAGGTGACCAGCTTCGCCGGCCAACGCATCGTGCCCGAAGGTGTGCCGGTCCTCCATCCGGCCTTCGACGTGACGCCGAGCCGGCTGGTGAGCGCCATCATCACCGAGCGTGGGGTAGCCCGGCCACCCTACGAGACGAGCCTAGCCTCCCTGTGCGTCGTCGCTCCCGCGCCCGCCGCCGAGGGCGGCTGATGGAACATCCGCTCATCCTGGGGATCGAGAGCTCCTGCGACGAGACGGCAGCCGCCGTCGTCCGGGGCCGCGCCATCCTGTCGAACGTCGTGGCCTCGCAGGCGAACATCCATCGCGAGTACGGAGGGGTCGTCCCCGAGCTGGCCTCCCGGCACCATCTGGAGCGGATCGACGCCGTGGTCGATCTGGCCCTCAGGCGTGCCAGCGCGCGGCTTGCCGATCTGGACGCGGTGGCGGTGACCTATGGGCCCGGCCTCGTGGGCTCGCTCCTGGTCGGTCTGCAGACCGCCAAGGCGATCGCCTACGTGCGCCGCATCCCGCTTCTGGCCGTCAATCATCTGGAGGGGCACCTCCGTTCGGTCTGGCTGGAGCACGGCGAAATCCCCACCCCTGCCCTGAGCCTCATCGCCTCGGGCGGTCACACCTCGATGCATCTCTCCCCCGACGGGGAGCAGGTGATTCCCGTGGCGCGCACGCGGGACGACGCCGCGGGCGAGGCGTTCGACAAGGTCGCCAAGCTCCTCGGGCTGGGGTACCCGGGCGGGCCGCTGGTGGATCGCCTGGCCCCGACGGGCGACCCCACCGCCGTGCGGCTCTCCCCCCCCAGGATGAGCGACGGCAGCCTCGACTTCTCCTTCAGCGGCTTCAAGACGGCGGTCCTCCGGCAGGCCCAGGCCCGCGGGCTGGTGCGCGACTACCCCGCAGGCGAGCCGGGGCGGGAGACGCGCGACCTTCTGGCCTGGGCCTGCCGGAGGACCGCCGTCTTGAAGCCGCTGAAGGAGAAGTCGAGGCTGCCGTCGCTCAT
>JBIOWS010000278.1:0-4115 GCA_044868745.1 Candidatus Polarisedimenticolia bacterium | reverse complement strand
GGCCGCCGCCGATCACCTCGGGGTGAAGTCTCTCCTGGCGCGTCATCGAGCCGATGATCGCGCGCGTCCTGACCAGACCCCGCTCGTCCAAAGACATCTCGTTCAGCGAGGCGCCGCCCGGAAGAAGCTCCAGGATCTGACGCAAGGAGCCGATTCGCGCCACTCTGTCGAGTTGATCGGCCAGGTCCTGGAGCGTCATTTCGCTCTTCCTCAGCCGGCGCGCCAGCCTCTCGGCGTCTTCGGTGCCGACGGCCGCTTCGGCCTTCTCGATCAAGGTGAGGACGTCTCCCGCTCCCATGATGCGTGACACCAGGCGGTCGGCATGGAACGGCTCCAGATCCTCAAGATGTTCGCCCGTACCGAGGAACTTGATCGGGACACCGGTGACCCGGCGGATCGACAACGCCGCGCCGCCGCGGGCGTCGCCGTCCGCTTTGGACAGCACCACCCCGGTCAATCCGAGGCGTTCATGAAACGTGGCGGCCGAGCGCACTGCGTCCTGTCCGGTCATCGAGTCGGCCACGTAGAGGATCTCCGCCGGCCGCAGAGCTTCCTTGAGGCCGTCGAGCTCGACCATGAGGCCCTCGTCCACGTGCAGGCGTCCCGCGGTGTCGACAATGACGGGGTCGTGACCTACCTGGCCGGCCTCCTTCATCGCCTCGCGGCTGACCGACAGCGCATCCGCTCCGTCCCTCCCAGACACCACCGCCACGCCGATCTGCCGCCCAAGGGTTCGCAGCTGGTCCACGGCGGCCGGCCGGCGAACGTCCGCAGCCACGAGCAGAGGCGAATGCGCCTGTCCCTTCAGCTGTCGTGCCAGCTTCGCGCAGGTGGTGGTCTTTCCCGCTCCTTGCAACCCGATCACCAGAACGACCGACGGCGGCCGGGGCGCCCGCAAGAGTCGGTCTTCGGCTCCCTGCGCGAGGATCGCCACCATCTCGTCCCGCACTAGCTTGACGACCTGCTGCCCCGGGGTCAGGCTGCGGAGGATCTCCTCCGAGACCGCCTTGTCGCGGACGCGGTCGGTGATCTCTTTCACGACCGTCAGGTCGACATCTGCCTCCAAGAGCGCCAGCCGGATCTCGCGCACGCCGTCTCGGATCTCCGACTCGGTCAAGTGACCATGACCGCGCAGCGACCGGAACACCTGCTGTAGACGCTCCCCCAGCCTTTCGAACATAGGATGCTGCAGGCGACCTGCGGCGCTCAGACGAGCGAAAGCAGGTGCCCCATTTTCTCCTTTTTGGTCTTTAGATATTTGCGGGACTTCTCGGTGGGCGCCACCTCGAGCGGAACGCGCTCCACGATCTCCAGGCCGTATCCCCGCAGGGCCGCGAATTTTCCGGGATTGTTGGTCAAGACGCGGATCTTGTTGCACCCGAGATCGCGTAGGATCTGGGCGCCGATGCCATAGTCGCGGTGGTCGGCCTTGAACCCCAGCTTGTGGTTGGCCTCCACGGTGTCCTTCCCCGAGTCCTGCAGCTCGTAAGCCCGGAGCTTGTTGATGAGGCCGATCCCCCGCCCCTCTTGTCGCAGGTAGATGATGACCCCCTGGCCGGCGCGGGCGATGATCTCCATGGCGCGCCGGAGCTGGGCTCCGCAGTCGCAGCGCAAGGACCCGAAGACGTCTCCCGTGATGCACTCGGAGTGGACCCGGACGAGAACCCTGTCCTCCGCGTGAATCTCGCCCATCACCAGAGCCAGATGCGTTTTCTTTTCGATGCTGCTGCGGTAGGCGACAATCCGGAAGTCTCCGTGGATGGTCGGGAGCACCGGCTGCGCCACACGGTGCACCAGGCGCTCGTGCCTCATCCGGAAAGCGATGAGGTCGGCGACGGTGATCATCCGGATGCCATGACGGCGGGAGAACTCCATCAGATCCGAGATCCGGGCCATCGTGCCATCTTCGTTCATGATCTCGCAGATCACGCCCGCCGGATAGAGTCCCGCGAGCCGGGCGAGGTCGACAGCCGCCTCGGTCTGGCCGGCTCGTTTCAGGACGCCCCCCTCCCTCGCCCGCAACGGGAACATGTGGCCCGGTCGCGTGAGATCCGAGGGACGAGTCTGCGGATCGATCGCGACCTTCACGGTGTGTGCGCGATCGGCAGCCGAGATCCCGGTCGAGATGTTGCGGCGCGCCTCGATCGAGACGCAGAAGGCGGTGTTGTAGGGAGAGGTGTTGTCCTGCACCATCAGGGGGACGTCCAGCTCCTTGAGGCGCGGCTCCGTCATCGGCATGCAAATCAATCCCCGGCCGTAGCGCGCCATGAAGTTGATCGCCTCGGGAGTCACTTTCTCCGCCGCGATCGTCAGATCCCCTTCGTTCTCCCGGTCTTCGTCGTCGACGACGATCACGAACCGCCCGGCCGCGATGTCGCTGATCGCAGCCTTGACGCTTGCGAAGGGAGATCCATCTCTCACTCCGTCCTTGCGGATCACGGCATCTCCTCGCTCTTCTGGAAGCCGTGCCGGAGGAGGTGCTCCCGCGTCACGGCCGGCTCGGGGGGGAGACCCCCGGGCGCCCTCAGATACTCGACCACATACCGGCCGATCAAGTCCACCTCGAGATTGACCGGCGTCCCGGGGGCGTACTCCTTGAGCCGCGTCCGCCCGAGCGTCTCCGGGATCAGAGCGACTTCGAAGAAACTCCCGGCGCGCAAGGCCACGGTCAGGCTGACGCCGTCGACGGCGACCGATCCTTTGAGAACGATGAGCGACGACAGTGGTTCCGGGATGCCGATCCGCACCCTCGTTCCGCTCCCCTCCGCGCTCACCGCTTCGACCATCCCGACGCCATCCACATGCCCCTGCACCAGGTGCCCGCCGAGCCTGTCCCCCACGCGCAGTGCCCGCTCCAGGTTGACCAGGTGCCCCGCCCGGCGCAGCCCCAGCGTAGTGCGTGACACAGTCTCTGGCGACGCGGTCGCCTCGAACCAATCGGGGCCTTGCGCAGCGACGGTGAGGCAGACGCCGTCGACCGACACGCTATCGCCGTGCCGGAGATCCCCGGCGAACCGGACCGTGATTCGCAGGCGCACTTCCCCGCCATCGGACTGCAGGGATGCCACGTGCCCTGTCGTCTCAACGATCCCGGTGAACATGCCAGCCCCCATCCCTCCTGACGGGGCGACGCGGATGACCGAGACGTCCCTCGATCACCAGGTCGCCTCCGAGGCGCCGCACCGACATGCCGCGCAGCCGGACGGCCTCCGGGAGGCGACCCGCCCCGACGCCGCCGAACACAGGCAGTGCCTGTCGACCCCCCAGGAGTCGGCCAGCGACGAACAGAACCAGCCGATCTCCCAGCCCCTCGTCCAGGGCCGATCCGAGGACCTCGGATCCGCCTTCGATCAGGACGCTCGTGATGCCGCGGCCCCGCAATTCTTGAAGCGCCTCCCGGAGCTGGATGCGCCCATCCCGCCCGCGCACCTCCAGGACGAGGGCCCCTTTCCTTTCCAGCACTCTCCGGCGCCTGGGCGAGGCCCCCGGAAGAGTCAGGATCACCGCCTCGCCCCCCGTGCCCGGCGCCAGCAGCCGGGCCCCCGGAGGGGTTCGCAGCCCGGGATCCAGGACGACGCGTACGGGGCCGCTCCCGGGTGAGGCCGAGCGCCCACTCCACGCCGTCAGGCGCGGATCGTCCGCGAGGACCGTTCCGATCCCCACAACGACCGCGTCGTGACCCTGCCTCAGCGCGCGCGCTGCGGCTCGGGAGCGCGCCGAGGTGATCCAGCGCGAATCGCCCCTGCGGGTGGCGATTCTTCCGTCGAGGCTCATCCCCGCCTTGAGCGTCACGAACGGCGCGCGAGCCCTGACAGCGCGCAGGAACCGCTCGTTGAGTCGACGCGCCTCCGCCTCCAACCCGCCGACACGCACTTCAATCCCGGCGGCGCGCAGGGCCCGGAAGCCCCTGCCGTTCACGCGCGGATCGGGATCCCGCATACAGGCCACAACATCCGCCACGCCCGCGCCGATGATCGCGTCGGTGCACGGCGGCGTGCGTCCGAAATGACGGCATGGTTCGAGGTTCACATACAGCCGCGCCCCGCGGGCTCGTGCGCCGGCTCGCTCGAGAGCGATGATCTCCGCGTGCGGGGCTCCGGCGCGCACGTGATAGC